>JAXDCR010000165.1:0-3154 GCA_034677845.1 Bacteroidales bacterium
TCAGGCTTGTTGCTGACAGGAGCCGGATCAAAGCGGACAGGAATGATCTTTCCTATGTCATGGTTGAAATAACGGATGCTGAGGGCAACCTTGTACCTTCAGCGGACAATGTGCCCGTTGAATTTGAAATTAGCGGTAAAGGCAAAATTGAAGCAGTGGGAAATGGCAACCCCTCTGACATGTCCAGTTTCAGGCAGCCCCGGAAGAGGACCTGGCAGGGGAGGTGCCTGGCCGTCATACGACCGGTCGGCAAGGCCGGCAGAATAGTTTTTAAAGCCAGGGCAGATGGTTTGAAAGAGGGAGTGATTGAGATCATGGCTGAATAATGATGGCTTGTTGATGGCATTTTAAAGCCTGCGGAAAATGGCTGATGACAGCCCTGCCGCAGGACAACCTGGTTGAATGCCCGGGCAGGCGGTTTTTCCGAAGGATACCTTTGCAAGGTCATTCCGGGATAACGTTAAAAACGATGCCATGGATGGAATGATTGCAGTGGAATAATTATATTGGCATGCAGAATATGGCAATGAAAGGAAGAATAACAATAAATGCGAACGCCCATGAAAAAAACGGGTTTTATACTGGTAACCGTCTTGTTGCTGTGGCAATGCGGAGACAAAAGGAAAATAACTGAACCTCAACCACAGACTTTTATAATGGAAAAAACTGTTACCTCCGCGGTGGATTCGTTAGTGGCACGCTACGGGAGCGGACAAGCCGAACGTATACAAAAAGGAGTAAGTCAGGTGGCATCTTTCTGGAAGGAAACGGATGGAAGCGAAGCGGACTTCATCCGTTTCTGCACGGATAATTTCGTGCATGACACGGCCGGCAGGCAGCGCCTGTTCGAACGCCTGTCAACGAACCTGGAAACGATATACGGGTACTATACAAAAATATCCGTTGACCTGCAGCGGCCCGTCCAGCTTGATATGGGCGATATCATGCCGGTAGATGAACTTTTCGCTGCCTACAGTCCCTTCACCCACCTTACCGATGATTTTTTTGCCAACAAAATAGCCTTTATAATGATCCTGAATTTTCCCAGGTACAGCCTGGAGGAAAAAACCGCCCTGGCAGGGGAATGGTCAAGGAGGGACTGGGCCTATGCAAGGATGGGCGATGTGTTTGACTCCCGTTTGCCGGCAGAGGCCAGCCAGGCGGTTGTGAACGCTGCAACCCATACTGACATGTATATTTCGGAATATAACATCTATGCCGGCAGGCTCCTCGACAATTCAGGAAACAGCCTTTTCCCGGAAGGAATGAAGTTGCTGAGCCACTGGAATATAAGAGATGAGATCAAAGCCAGTTACGGGAAGGAAAAAGCGCTTGAAAAACAACGGCTGCTTTACGAAGCGATGAAGCGCATCATCACCCAGCAAATCCCACGGGAGGTAATCAATTCGGACAGATATACATGGAATCCTTACACGAATGTAGTTTATGAAGGAAAAACCGTGATTGCCGCCACTCCCGAAAACGACATACGGTATGCCAACTGGCTTGAAAACTTTCATGCCCAGCTCCGGGTCGATCCATACTATCCTGAACTGAACACCTACATCAAACGCACCTTTGAGAGCGATATGGAATTTGCACCCGAGGAGGTTGAAAAGCTGTTCACCGAATTACTGGCATCTCCCGAGTTTCCTCAGGTGGCAGCCGTGGTCCGTTCCCGGCTGGGAAGAAACCTTGAACCTTTTGATATATGGTACGACGGTTTCAAATCGCGCTCTTCCGTTCCCGGTGCAGTTCTGGACTCGATAGTAAAAAGCAGGTACCCTGACCGTGAGTCCGTGCAGCGTGACCTGCCGCAGATACTTATCCGTCTGGGTTTCGGCATGGAGAGAGCGGAGGAAATAGCTTCCCGGATACAGGTTGACCCTGCGCGGGGCTCGGGCCATGCCACCGGGTCAGAAACCAGACAGGAAAAATCACTGCTGAGGACGCGGATTTTTAAGGACGGGATGGATTACAAGGGGTATAATATTGCCATCCATGAATTCGGGCACAACGTTGAACAGACGATCAGTCTTCATCATGTGGATTATTATATGCTGCATGGCGTGCCCAACACGGCTTTCACGGAAGCCCTTGCTTTTATTTTCCAGAAAAGGGACCTTGAGTTGCTGGGCTTCAGGGAAAAGAATCCGATGCAGGAAGCCTATGGCTGCCTGGATGATTTCTGGTCGCTCATTGAAATCACCGGGGTTTCACTGGTGGATATCCGTACCTGGAAATGGCTGTATGACAATCCCTCTGCCACTTCCTCAGAACTCCGGGAAGCGGTGAACCGTATTGCCACGGAGGTATGGAACACTTACTTTGCCCCGGTATTCGGCATCAGTGATCAGCCGATCCTGGCCATATATTCACACATGGTGAGCTATCCGCTATATCTGCCCAATTATGCCTACGGTCAGATCATCCAGTTCCAGATTGAACAGCATCTGAAGGGAAAGGATTTTGCTTCCGAGATCGAACGCATGTACAGCCTGGGAAGGCTTATACCCCAGCAATGGATGCAGGAAGCCGTTGGAAGCGAAGTTTCCGTGCAGCCTATTGCTGAATCAGTCAGAACTGCCCTCCGGCAGATCAATTGACTGAAGCATTGCCTCAGCCGGAGAGAAACCGCACACAGTTGACGGCGCAGTTCTCCCCGTCAACGGCCGAGGATACGATACCGCCCGAATAGCCGGCACCTTCACCTGCAGCAAAAAGGTTACCGATGCGGGTGTGGCTGCCGCTTACGGGGTCGCGTGGCAGCCGCACGGGTGATGATGTGCGGCTCTCCACACCCACCAGAATGGCATCGCGTGTAAGCCATCCTTTCATGCTTTTCCCGAAATTTCTCAGGCCTTCCTTCAGGCTTGTTTTTATGAAGGGGGCAAGCCATTCGTGCATGGGAGAGCTGATGACTCCCGGCAGGTATGAGCATACAGGAAGATCCTGGGAAAGGCGGTTGGAAAGAAAGTCTGTCATCCGCTGTGCAGGTGCCTTCTGTCCCCTTGCCACCTGGCTGTAAGCCTGCTGTTCATAATGCTCCTGCAGCCTCAGTCCCGCCAGTCCCCCCAGATTGGCAAAGCTGTTGTAATCCCTTGCCGACACCTGCACCACGATCCCTGAGTTGGCGAACGGGGAACTGCGGGCT
>JAXDCR010000166.1:0-3498 GCA_034677845.1 Bacteroidales bacterium
TTTTAGGAAGACTTTGCCTGGCCAGGGAGATAGACATGTCACTAATATCGGTAGCTACCAGGAGGCCGTTATTTTTAATATACCGGTAAAGCAGACCAGTCAGGGTTCCTACACCACAACCGATTTCAAGCACAGAACTGTTTTTCCTCAATCCTGCCCTGATGATTTCATTACATAATCTGTAATGCCTGAGATTCACACCTGTTGTGCGTTGCCTTTCCGAGAAACGGTTGTACCAGTTTCTCACCTCATTTCCGTTATCCATACTACCTTTAAAAGTACCACCTGGGAACTAATAACTACGAAGTAAATCAATGCGTTTCTGGATGGGAGGATGGGTTGAAAATATTGACAAAAAGGATCTTGAGGATTGGCCGTGATTTTGATTATCCTGTGGATTGTCAATGAAAAGCTGTGCCACATCCCTGTGATTTACTGCTTCAATCCGGGAATCCAGCGATATCTTTTCAAGGGCAGATGCGAGGGCCAGGGGATTCCTGGTGAGTTCAGCTGAACCTGCATCCGCAAGGTATTCCCTGTTCCTTGAAAGGGCGAACCGGAATATGCTTGAAAGGAGATATCCAAGGGCCGCCAGCAGCATAGCCAGCAATATGATACCAGCGCTTCCTTTTCTGTCTCTTCCGCCACTGCCACCAAAGTGAATGGTTCGCATAATGGTTTCCGTAAGAAAGGCGAAAATACCTACAAAAACAATGGATATGATCAACAGTCTGACATCCCTGTTTCTGATATGAGTCAATTCATGTGCGATTACGGCTTCGAGTTCTTCATCATTCAACTTGTCTATGATGCCCCTTGATAATGAAATAGTGAAACTTGATGTATTGATGCCGCTGGCAAAAGCATTCAGGGAATCATCTTCAATCAGGTTGATCCTGGGCATAGGCATTCCGCAGCCAATGCAAAGATTCTCAACCAGGTTATAGATTCTTTTATTCTCCTTCCGTGCAAGAGGAACAGCACCGGTGGCTTTCCTGATCATAGCGGTATTGAAAAAATATGCGATGAGAAACCATAGCATGATGGCAACAGAAACCCATGGGATGATCCTGAGAAAGTACTGGTTTGTGGAATATAGCCGGTATTCCGGCTGCCCAAAGGCAAAATAGATAAAGACCCAGATCAACAGGAATATTATGACAGGAAACGCCAGCAGTAAAACAACTGATTTAAGATTATTCCGTTGAATTTGGGTATGTAAACCAGTATAACGCATTATAGGCTAAAAATTCAATTTTGGAGTTTCCTCAAGCTGAGGTCGTTGCCCATCACCGACATCAAACATGGGTTCGCGTTTAAATCCGAACATGTCCGCAAGAATATTGGAGGGGAAAGTCTGGACAGCATTGTTTAGCTCTTTTGTAGCCGAATTGAAAAACCTTCTGGCGGCAGCAAGCTTGTTTTCGATATCCGAGATCTCTTCCTGAAGCTGGAGGAAATTCTGATTTGCCTTCAGATCTGGATAAGCCTCAACAGCTATGCGAAGCCCCTGAAGTGCACTGCTGAGCTGATTCTCGGCAATGATCTTTTCATTGACTGTACCTGCTTTAATTGCGTTGGCACGTGCAATAGTGATTTCAGTGAGAACCGTGCTTTCATGTTTCATGTAAGCTTTAACCGATTCTACCAGTTGGGGAATGAGATCATGCCTTTGCCTGAGCTGAACATCAACGTCTGCAAAGGCATTTTCACGGTTGTTCCTGAGCCTGACAAGCCTGTTATACAGGCCTATGCCGGCAATGACAAGGACAACCAGGATGATTAGAATAACAACAAATACTGACATGTTTTTTGTATTTTATGAATATATGGCTAATTTATAATTTTATTGCTCTTCATGCTGCATGATTTTTAATACTTCACCGTCGCTTTTCAGATTATTCCTTCCCGCTGGTATTAATGCTGACAATTGCGGAGAACTTTTTTCCATCGGCAGTGAAAATAATAGTCATCTTGTTAAACTGTTATAGTAACTCCCCATAAAAACCGGCTATAGATGCTTTTTGTCAATCCGGATAAACAGTTTTATTCTTTCTTTGTTTCTTCATATGTGTCTGAAAAGCAAAATACGACATGTCAGGAACTCTTACCATAAAAACCCTGCCGGTGACGGGAATGAGCTGTGCCACGTGCGCACTCAACATTGAAAACATGCTGAAGAACCAGAAGGGAATAAAAAATGTTTCAGTCAATTATGCAGCTTCAAATGTATTAATTGAGTACGATTCTGAAACAGGAAATGTAACAGATTATAAAAAGGCCGTACAGTCCATAGGGTATGATTTGCTTACAGAAGAAAAAGCAGACGGACAGTTATTGGCGAGAGAAAAAAATAAAAGCACTGACCTTAAAATTAAGACAATCGGATCTGCCCTGCTTGCCATACCAGTTTTCCTTATTTCAATGTTTTTTCAGGATCTGCCATATGCCAACTGGATCATGATGCTTCTTTCAACCCCGATTCTTTTCTGGTTCGGAAGGTCTTTCTTTGTCAATGCTCTTCGTCAGCTGAAACACGCAAAAGTGAACATGGATACGCTCGTATCCCTGAGTACCGGCATTGCTTACGCCTTCAGTTTAATGAATACAATTTTCCCGCATCTGACGGGAAATTCTAACGGACACCAACCTGTTTATTATGAGGCTGCATCAGTTATAATCGTATTCATATTGCTGGGAAAACTTCTTGAGGAAAGGGCTAAATCGAGCACCTCCTCAGCAATAAAAAAACTGATGGGTTTGAGACCTGAAACTGTGAATCTGGTTGATGATGAGGGAACTGAGAGAGTGATACCCTGTTCTGTGGTGCTGACCGGTCAGAGATTAAGAGTTAAACCTGGGGAACAAATACCGGTTGACGGTGAAATCCTTGAAGGCATTTCTTATATCGATGAAAGCTCCATAACCGGAGAACCACTTCCGGTTGAGAAGCATCCCGGTTCTAAAGTCTGGGCTGGCACTATTAATCATAAAGGGAGCTTCCTTATGATGGCAAAAAAAGTTGGAAGTGACACATTACTGGCACGTATCATCCGCATGGTGCAGGAGGCCCAGGGAAGCAAACCCGCTGTTCAGCAACTAGTGGATCGTGTAGCTGCAGTCTTTGTACCAGTGGTGGTCGTTGTATCCATACTAACCTTCTTTGTCTGGCTTCTTGCCGGTGGAGAGCTTACAAAGGCGATCCTCGCCAGTGTATCAGTTCTTATAATTGCCTGTCCCTGTGCACTGGGACTTGCGACACCAACCGCCATAATGGTTGGTATTGGCAAAGGAGCGGAACAGGGTATTCTGATCAAAGATGCTGACGCACTTGAACTTGCCCATAAAATTAAGGTGCTTGTACTGGACAAAACCGGAACACTCACTGAAGGCAAGCCGGTTGTGACAGATTTGAAATGGAAAAATGGGGGAAACACGTACCTTAAGAGTTTGCTGCTGAGCATGGAAACTCTTTCAGAACATCCTCTGGCAGAGGCT
>JAXDCR010000167.1:0-8382 GCA_034677845.1 Bacteroidales bacterium
AACGCAGGCATATCGATAATTCATAAAAGTTCTTACCGGTTGACTGAAACAGGAACGTATGAACAACTGCAAATTTACACATTCCAGTATGACCGGTCAAGTTTCCTTACGATAAAATGCATGATGCACCAGGGACTTTTCGAACCGGTGACTTATGGCCTGCAATATCCTTTTTTACACTAATCTTCAGCGTTGTTAATATAATCTAATTACTTGTGAATTGATTTCCTTTAAAACACCATATTTTTAGTTTTAAATGAGTTCCGGTTGGGACAAGCCTTCATAAACAGCATGTTGCCATTGTCTTTATTTATGAATTCCAACAAGTTTCGGACAAAAATGAAAAGAGCACATTTTTTTCTCATCATCCTGCTGTTGAGCGTTTATCATGGTTTCTCCCAATATTCACCCAAAAATAACAGCACCAAGCTGGATGCTGATTATTATCTTATGATCCGGGAATATGACAAAGCACTTAAGCTATACCTCAGTGTTCTCAAATCTGAACCTCAGAATGCCGATATGAAGTACAAGATCGGAATTTGCTACCTGAATACTGAAAATGAAAGAAAAAATGCTATCCCATACCTGGAGGAAGCTGTCAAATCCGTGAACGAAAAGTACAATCCGGGCTCATTCAAGGAAATGGGAGCGCCAATTGATGCGTATTTCATTCTTGGTAGTGCTTATCGTATTGATAACCAATTAGATAAAGCCCTGGCGGCTTACAATGCCTATGCTGCCCTGATTGATCCCCGTGATGAATACAGCCTTCAGATTGCAGATCAATATATTAAGAGCTGTATCCGTGCCAAAGAAATGCTGATGAATCCCGCAGACCTCACCATGACAAATCTGGGAGAGACCATAAACGATGCGAAGTCGTCTTTTAATCCGGTTGTATCAGGTGATGGAAAGACGCTTGTCTTCACATCGTCCGGAATGACAGGTTACGATATATTTTATTCCACCATGGTTGATGGTTCATGGTCCGAGCCCAAAAATATCACCTCGTCATTTGGTGTGCCTGGCAGGAAATTGAAGACCACAGGTATTTCAAACGACGGGACCACCCTCTACCTGGTTTTTGAAGATCCATTTAATTCAGATATCTATACAAGTACCCTGTCACGTGGCAGGTGGTCAAAGGCAGAAATGCTTGACAAGCCTGTCAATTCAAAGGCCAATGAAACCCATGCCAGCATTTCTTCAGACGGAAATACCCTATATTTTACCAGTAACCGCACAGGCGGAGAAGGAGACCTGGATATATACATGACCACGCTTGGGAAAAAGGGTAAATGGACAAAACCAGTCAACCTTGGACCACGGGTCAATACATTCTTCAATGAGGAAAGTCCTTTTATATCGGCTGACGGTAAGACTCTGTATTTCAGCTCTGAAGGCCACGACGGGATGGGAGGCTATGATATTTTCCGAATTGATCTGACAGAGCCCGGCGCCGAGGCTGTCAACCTGGGCTTTCCGGTAAACACAACAGATAACAATTATTTTTATCTGCCCGTTAGTGATGGAAGCGTCGGATATTATGCCTATTCCGGTGCTGATTCGTATGGAGGAAAGGATATTTACCTTGTCGAATCCGGCACACAGATGCCGGCCAGCGTTCTGGTCAAAGGCTTTATCCATTCTGACACCCTGATCGTCAGTCCCCCCCTTCCCGATTTTCTGGTTCAGATAACCGATATGTCAACCGGAAGGACAGTTGATGAATTCACCGTTCAGATAGACAGGCAGGAATTCACACGGTCGCTGCCCCCGGGAAGTTATCAGATATCGGTGTCGGCAGATGAGTTTGTGCCTTGTAGGCTTGAGCTGAACATACCACCTGCCTATTACAGTCCTGAAATGACCGTTGAGGCTTATATGGTCTATGCTGACAGGGAGAAAAAGCAGGGTGACTTGCTGGCCGAAGGGTTCATATCCGGAGGAGAACGGCAGGAAACCGAAACGGAAATGGATAAGGCGGATTATCAGGCAGTAACCTCATTCCCGGAGGGCTCCCGGCCGGTGAATATACCGGAAGCAACCGTTGTTATGGATGCTTCGGAAAAGATTGTTTCAGCCGCAGGGTCAGAACCGCGGGATGAGCCTGTGGTTGTTGCGACGCCGGTATCACCGGCCGTCCTTCAGAAAGACAGTAATGAAATGGCAATGTCTGCTGTACCCGGGCAGTCAGGTCAGATACAGAGCCAGGTGTCCGAAGTTGCTCAACAGCCGGGGACCGTTGAGAAGGAGGGGGAAGATACCCCTCTTGCATCTGTGACTTATGTTATGGAGGGCACGGATGCGGGCAGGGGAATTGACAACCTGAACGCATCCATGCCAGTAATCCTCCCTGATGGTGTTGCCAGGGCTTATACAGTCCAGCTGATGGCCCTTAGAAAGCCTGTTAAACTAAGCTATTTCAAGGGACTGAAGTACGTAACCGTCACGTATACAAAAGACAAGTGGTACAGGTACACGATCGGAAATGTGACAGATCCTGTTCAGGCCGAGAAGCTTAAAAACGAGCTGGTGGCAATGGGATATACAGATGCATTCATCCGTAAAAAATATTATGTTCCAAACTATACAATTCAGGTAATGGCAGTGCCGGGTCCTGTAGTTGACCTGACCAGGTTCGATAATTTGACTGAAATTTCAGCCACCCAGGGGGAGGACATATTCTGCAGGTATACAACCGGCGAATATGAACTGCTGAATGTGGCAAGGACGACGCTGGCGGCCATCAAACCCCTTGGTTACGATGATGCCTTCGTAAGAAGAAAGACCTGGTGATCATGCACAAGTAAGGCCCCCTCAGTAAAGGGATAAACCAAGGCGGAGTGATAAACGGTTGAATTTGATCTTTCTGCTGTAATCCACCGGCCATCCTTTCATATCGTAGTTCAGTTCGTTGTAGCGGTAACCCAGAGCCACGAAAAATGCTGCAGTTTCCGTAAAAGGTATGGCGAGACCCAGTTCCGAAAGAAAAATGATGCCGCCACTATTGTCGTTCCAGGCTTCATCAGGCGGATCGTTCAGCGGAAAGCCGTAGCCAACCGAAAAACCTGTTATTATTTCCACTGTCCCTGCAGGCAACATCAGTTTGTAGTTCAATCCCACAGGCAGAGTGTTTTCCTTCAACTGTTCAAAGCCCATGAAAACACCTCCCGCAAAATAATTTCTGTACCTGAATGTATGCTCCATAATGAGGGACAGCGGAGCAGGTTTTTCATCGCCGGATGATCCCAGCAGGATGCCGGCTGATGTGAAGTTGAAATAGCCCTTATCTTTGATTTCCAGCTTGTTTTTATATGGTTTTTCCTTCGTGACAGCTTGAACGAGCTTCCTGTCAAGCGCGAATACATTGCCTCCATAGGTCATGATTCTTAAGGTGGAATCACCGGATTCCACCAGCTGTCCCCGGATAATGCTGCCATCGAGCAGGTATACGACATCCTCTGTTCTTTGTGCCTGAAGACAGGAGGAAAACGCCACTGCCAGTGCCAGTATCAAGAGTCGTATCATATCTCAGCAGTATAAATATATGAAGGAAAGATTAATCTGTAAGGAAGACGGGATTTAATATCACCGGGTTGCGTTAATTTACATTTGCACGCAACGTTTGCCTGAAATCCCCATCTTGTATGTAAACCCAAAAACCTTACATCATGAAAGCAACTCTGAAGCCCTTGCTTGTTTTGTTGCTGCCCGCGCTCTACAGTTCCTGCAGCGACAAGGTCGAGGACACCTATATCGTCAATGAACCCGTCTACATGTCATATGAGGATCTCAGAAACTCCTTCAAGGTGGCTAAAGGCGAAGAGATACGTCAGCCGGGGAAAATTTACTTCAAGGATGATTATGTATTTGTCAACGAGTACCAGAAGGGCATACACATAATTGACAACAGCAATCCCGGTTCACCGGAGGTTGTCAGTTTCCTGGAAATTCCCGGCAATGTTGACCTGGCCATAAGGGAAAATATCCTGTATGCCGACAGCTATGTTGATCTTGTGGCCATTGATATAAGCAACCTCAATGAAATAAAGGAGGTTAACCGGGTTGAGAATGCTTTTCCGTACATACTTCCCTTCAACGATTACGGATTGGTGGAAGGGGTGGATGAGACCAAAGGGGTAGTTGTGGCGTGGAAAGAAACCGAAAAAACAGTTGTGGCAAACAACAACATGTTCCGTTACGATTATTATTTGGCATATGATGATTTTGCGGTATTAAATGCTTCAGGCAAGGTAAGCGGTGAATCCGGTTCTGCCACCGGTACGGGGGGTTCAATGGCGCGTTTCACACTTTATGACAGCTATCTTTATACGGTTGACCAGTCTGTACTCCGGTTGTTCGATGTAAGCAAGCCGGAAAATCCGCTGCAAGTCAGGGAACTGGGTATCGGCTGGAATATTGAGACCATCTTTCCTTATCAGGGCAAACTGTTCATCGGAAGCACCACCGGCATGCACATATACAGTCTGAATGACCCGCTGAACCCTGTGTTCATTTCGACATACCGGCATGCAACCAGTTGCGACCCGGTGGTGGTACAGGGCGATTATGCCTATGTAACCCTCAGAGCCGGTAATCTTTGCGGTGATACTGAAAGTCAGCTTGACGTGATAGACGTATCGAATATTTACAAGCCTCAGCTGATAAAGGAGTATGCCATGCAGGAACCTTATGGTCTGGGAATTGACGGCGAACTGCTCTTTGTCTGCGACGGTGATGCGGGTCTCAAGATTTACAATGCCTCTGACCCGCTTAAAATAGACAGGAATATGGTTGCCATCTATAAAAACATCAATGCCTACGATGTTATACCATTGGGCAATATTCTTTTAATGATCGGGAGAGACGGGCTGTACCAGTATGACTATTCAGATCCGGAAAATATAATACTGCTTAGCGTCGTTCCCATTGAGGAGCTCTGACGGATGCCGCCGGGCGGGGACAGGCGTCATAACGGATTTTTCAAAATGATTTCATCACCCGGTCAGTTGATTTTTTTCATTGCTGAAATTCAGAAAAGGGTACTGCTGTTCAAGCCATTCAATCTGCTCCCTGGTTGAGCGGACAAATGACCGGTAGCTTTCAGAATCTTTGTGAACCGGTCGGTGTGAGATGGCTTTAAGTACTCTCTCCACACCGTTCATTGTTTTCCTTGAGGGTTCATCGATATGGCTTTCGCAAAATCGTTTCCAGACATAATCCATAGCGGGTTCGGACGGATGCAGCATATCGGGGGCATAAAAGCGGTAATCCCTTAGTTCATCCATAAAAATCTCATAGGCTGGGAAATACTGAACAAAGTCAGTTTGCTGCTGCAACTGATGGATGCTGAGGTGAAGGATCGATTTGCTCACCTGATTGCCGACGGCTCCGTCCTTGAAATGGCGGATCGGACTGACGGTGAAAATGACCTCTATGCCCGGAACGAAAGTCCGCAGGTCATGGAGCAGATTCTTCAGCAATGGCACAATCTCAACGGGTTCTGCGAGCCGTCTCTCAAAAGATGAGGCAGGAAGCTTGTGGCAGTTGGCAACGACCTCTCCGGTTTCTTTGTAAGTATAAATCCATGCGGTTCCAAGGGTGACAATCAGAAATCTGCTTTTTTTGAGAAAATCATGTGCCGCGGTAATGGCATCATTGATGCCTGAAAGGCATTCACTGCGGCTGGGATGGCTGAATGCTGTATAATGTGAGAAACTGAACCACAATCCATTATGGCAATGAAGCATTGTTTCGGTCATCAGCTCATGCCTGATCAGGGTTCTGATGGCTTTTTCAATTGAAAAAGGGTTGAACAATGCTCCGAAAGGGTTGTACAGAACCGGAAACTTAAAAGCCAGCAACCTGCGGCCAATATAATCAGAAAAACAGGAGCCCACCAGCAGACAGGGATCATGGTAACCAAAAGGATGCCTGCAGGCAGGAATTTCCACAACCGTACGGAAAGTTTCCATGCTATTGACTTGTTAATTCCCGGAAGTCAGCCGTGAGGATCTCTTCATAAACAGGCGCAGGATAAATTCAGATACCCGACCGCAAATGCCTTTCTATCTTGGCAACATACATGTCATTCAGTGTGATCATTATGGCTGTTTCCTCGACGTCGCCGAAAGCATAGTTCATGGCGGTGCCGAAAACCTTCATGGTTGGCGACAGGCTCATATAAGCATTGATCAGCGGAGGAATTGTCTCACCTCTCGCCCTCACATTCTGTGACAGGAGCTTATAATCCTCGTTATAATCATTTCCGCAAAGAATAGATTCGATAAGCTTTTTGTCAGTTGTAATGGCGACTGGTTCGTACGGACGCACAAGGTTCTCCTTATCAGGAAAGTACTTTGAGAGAAAATACAGGATCAGGTCCCGCGCCATCCGGTTGAAAGTCGTGTACATGGTAACCTTGCCGAAGAAATATTTTATTTCCGGATGCTGCATCCAGATGGCCCCCAGACCGTCCCATAAATTGTCCATGGCATAGATTCCTTTCCCCTGGCGGTTTGTTGACTGGTAGGCAGGCTGAACAAATGACCGGCCGAGTTCAATCATATGCGGCATGTATTCAGTCAGAAACTTTTTAGAGAAACGGAACATCCTGGCGGTTGCCAGGTAGGTGTTTCCATCCTCATCACAGGGACTTTTTGAACAGACAAAATAACGATACCCTCCAAGGATCTCCTTTTCCCTCGGATCCCATACAAGCAGCTGCTTGTATGGGTTATCCATGGTATCGTATGCATCTATGTCAACTTCTTTCCCGGTGCCACCACCCGCGACCCTGAAAGATATTTCCCTGAGTCTTCCGATTTCTGTCATCACGTTGGGAGAGTCGTGATAGGTGACGACATATACCAGGTTATTGCCGTTATTGGTCTGCCTGAGCAGTTTATCGTCTGTCAGCTCCTTTTCCAGCAGATCGCGATCAACCGGAGGTATGATCGGTTTCATACGTTTATTTTATCATTAAATTATTAATTATAAGCCAGCTCAATAACGTATGTAGCACCCGGATAAACATTATTGGTTACTCGCTTCGCTCGTGAGATCGCTTTGCTTAGTTGTGTCAGGCATTCAACATGGGTGGTCCATACTTTATTCGATGTTTATTATCATCCGTTTCAGAGAGCTGCGTGCAAAAAATCACATGCTGAGAAATCCGCTATGTGATCATACACGTAAAGGTGTTGTTCAGGGTACGGATGAAATGAATGATCTCAGACACCAATGAGCTTTTTATAAGCCTCGGCATCAAGAAGTTCTTTAATTTGAGACAGATCGTCGGCCTCGACCCGGATAAGCCATCCGTCACCGTAAGGGTCTTTGTTGATCAGATCCGGTGCCTGATTGATCTTTTCATTGACCAGCAGCACTTTGCCGGAAACAGGCATGAAAAGGTCTGATACTGTTTTGACGGCCTCTATGGTCCCGAATGCCTGACCTTTTTCAAGGTGTTCGCCAACCGTCTCAATTTCAACAAATACAATATCTCCCAGTTCAGACTGTGCATATTCGGTAATGCCCACAGTGGCATATTCATCGCCTGTTCTGATCCACTCATGATCAGTTGTGAAATGTAAATCAGCGGGAACAATCATTTGTCAGTCTATTAAGTTAATAATGTTTATTAAGGAGAATCTGGCGGTCAGAACCTTTAATTCCCCTGTTAAAAGTAAGAATTATTCCGCATCAGTCGCCCTATTTTCTTTCTCCTGTTCATTTTTTTACATTCTCAGGCAAGGGTGAATCGCAGGCTGAATCCTACATTGCTGTCAATTCTCAGAAAAGACCTGGAAGTATGTGGTTTGTTGAGTGTTCTGTCAAAGAAGAACTGAAGGTTGAACCTCGGAGACAACAGGTAATCTGCAGTGAAGATAATTTTAAAAAGACGGTCGCCGGCTGTGATCTGATCAGTCTCATTGGTTGTCTCCCTGGCCAGATAGCGTATAAGGGTTTTATTGTCACGCACCGACAGGTCAAACTTAAGATTCAGGTCGCTTTTAAACGATCTTTCTCCGATTTTAATGGGAACTTCCCTGAAGCGATAGCCGGCACCGACAATAAGTTCATCGTTCCGGCTTTCGTTCAGCTGGTTGTTTGCCAGACTCAGTGCCAGTAGCCTGGACTTGGAGTATTCTATTGTGGTTGTCAGGCTATTGGACCAGCTCATGCTGATGCCGATCAGGGGATCCATCTCTTCACGAATGGACACCGTATTAATCAGCAGTTCAGGAATGAAGTTGTTCTGAATATCTCTTACATATCCGAGGCCATCTTCCTCATCAGCCCGAAAATCCAGGTTGGTTGTATAGGAGTTGATATTGTAGGTCGACCTGTATGAATGGGTAATGATGGCCGTTT
>JAXDCR010000168.1:0-8372 GCA_034677845.1 Bacteroidales bacterium
TAAGCTGCAGAGTCAGGTTGAAAGATGAACCCCTTCTCGGGTAAATTGTCTGGTCCTGTGAACTGCGAGACAGTGACAGTGTGAGGTCGATCAGGTTGGAATGGCCGTTGTTGATGAAAAAGCTTGATCCCCAGTCATTCAGGTGGTACCGCTGGTACCCGATTTCGTTGTAAAGCACAAAATAGTCATCGGGCCATGTGAGTCTCCTGCCCATGCCCACAGAACCCCCCGTCACTTTAAAAAAATCGTCCTTTAATTCATCATTTGAACTTCTGTTGATGCTCTTGGTGATGGTATGGTACAATGAAAATGAAAAGCTGTTAGGTTTTTTACCCCCGAACCAGGGTTCGACAAATGACAGGTTATATGCCTGGTAATATTTGCCGTTTGACTGTGCCCTGACTGAAAGAGTCTGTCCGTCGCCGGTGGGCACGGGTCTCCAGTTTTTGAGATCAAACATGTTACGGGCAGAGAAATTGGCAAAGTTCAGTCCCACTGTCCCCACGAATCCGTATCCACCCCATCCTCCCTGTATTTCAAGCTGGTCGTTTGAACGTTCCTCCACCGTATATTCAATATCCACGGTGCCGTTCTCCAGGTTGGGTATCGGGTTGGGTGTAATGGTTTCGGGGTTGAAGTGGCCCATAGCGGCAAGTTCACGAACCGAACGCACTATGTTTGTCTTGCTGAACAATTCCCCGGGCTGGGTTCGGAGTTCGCGCCGGATCACGTGTTCGTTTGTCTTTGTATTGCCTTTTATGATAACGTTGCTGATGGTGGCCTGGGGTCCTTCGTACACCCGCATCTCCAGATCAATCGAATCGCCGTCGATATTGGCTTCCAGCGGTTCCACGGAAAAAAAGAGGTATCCCTGGTCCATATACTGGGAGGTGACCGCATCATCATCAGAGAAAAGTCTTTCCTGAATCTTTACCTGATCATAGATGTCACCTTTGCTCAAACCGAGGATCAGAGAAAGGTTTTCTGAAGGGTATTTTGTGTTTCCGACCCAGGTGATGTTTCTGACTTTGTATTGTGTCCCCTCGTTGATGGCAATCGACAAACCTATCCTGTTCTTTTCAAGCGGCACCTGTTTTTCTTCGATTATCTCGGCATCACGGTACCCATTCTTATTGTAAAACTCGATCAGTTTGCTTCTGTCTTCTTTGTAATCGGCTTCAATATATTTGGAGGGCTTGAAGAAATTGATGCTTTTCTCCTTGGTCTTTTTCATGGTTCTCTTTAACCTGTTGTCTGTAAAAAAATCATTTCCCGTGAATTCTATGCTGCCGATCCTGACCTTTTTGCCTTTGTCCACCAACATGTCAACGAAAACCTTGTTTCCCGGTGTGGTATCCGCCCGCTGGACTATTTCAATGGAACAGTTCAGAAATCCTTTGTCAATGAAATAATCCTTAATGACCTTCACAGATTTGTTAAGGATGTTTTCCGTAACCTGATTTCCGGGTTTCAGGTCAATTTTTTCACTGATTTCTTTTCTTTCACTTGCATTGAGTCCCTTCAGCGTCAGGGTCGAAAGCCGGGGCTGCTCCACGAGCTGGATTTCGAGATACACTGCATTGCCCTCAATCCTGTTTATGATTATTCTCACATCTGAAAACAGTCCGTATGACCAGAATTTTTCCATGGCGCTGGTGATGGCTTCGCCGGGTATGGTTATCTGCTGTCCCACTGCCAGTCCCGACAAACCTACAAAATACGAAGGCTGCAGGTATTTCATGCCCGTAATGCTGATGTCTGCAATTATATAACTCCTTGGCTGTTCATAGTCGACATACCTGCTTTCCGGTACTGAAGACTCCTGACCTGAAAGAGGCAACAGCCATAGAAACATCATCAAGGCAACAAATAACTTTTTCATCCTTCCGCCGGTTTAGACATTTTTCTCCTGATCTGATCCGTGGTTTTTCCAAATCGCCTTTCCCTGCACTGGTAATCCAGAATGGCTTCATACAGGTGCACTCTTCGAAAATCAGGCCACAGCGTTTTTGTAAAGTACAATTCCGTATAGGCTATCTGCCAGAGCAGGAAATTGCTAAGCCTGTATTCCCCGCTGGTCCTTATAAGCAATTCCGGCTCAGGAAGGGCAGCGGTGGCCAGGTATGTCTGAAATACAATGTCATTAATATCTGATTCATTGATCTTTCCGGCAAGGGCATCCCGGACGGCTTTCCTGACAGCCTGGGTAATTTCCCATCTTGAACTGTAGCTCAGCGCCAGTACAAGGGATAATCCCTTGTTGGCCGCAGTGAGCTCAATTGCCCTGTCAAGCTGTTTCCTGACATTCTCCGGCAGGCTGGGGATATCGCCGATGGCAAGGAGCCTGATATTGTTTTCCAGCAGCGTGTTTGTCTCATCATGGATTGTCGAAACAAGGAGCGACATCAGTGCATCAACTTCCGCCTTTGGCCTTTTCCAGTTTTCGGTTGAGAAAGCATAAAGGGTCAGGTATTGCAATCCCAGTTCCACGGATGCTTCCACCGTATCACGCACGGCGGCAACAGCATGCCTGTGGCCGAAAATGCGCTGGTTACCTCGTTCCTGGGCCCACCTGCCGCTACCATCCATGATAATGGCAACATGTTGCGGAAGCCTGTTCTTATCGATTCTCTGTTTGAGCTCTATGACGCTGCTATCGTTCATATACTGGACAATCGACCGCAAAATTAAAAAACTTATAGGTAATAAAAACACCCAGGTAGGAATACCAGTCATTATTATGCATGACGGAAACGACCCCCGACGGATTTTCAAGACCATCGATACCGTCGTTAAGGGTCTTGTTGAAAGTCCATTCAAGTCCCCCTGCCAGCCTTGTGCCCAGGGTAGTCTTTATGCCTGTTCCGAAGGGGATGCCGGCAAAGTTACCGGCACCGGCATCTGAATTTACGATCAGTGAGCCGGAAAAGCCTGCTGAAATATAGGGTGTGTAATCCCACTGTCTGACAAAGGGCTTATAAGGCCGGAAGTTGAACTCAAGTCTTGCGGACAGGTCAACCAGTGAGGTATTGAACCTGGAGGGAGATGAGGGGCGGTCCGGGTGAAGCACAGCGGGAAAGTCCAGATCACTTCCGCTGAGCGACAGGTAATAGGCATTTATTCTCAGGGAGTAACGGCTGTTGAAGTTGTGGCGGAATAATGCTCCCAGGGCTTCAGCGGGACGGTAAAACTGTCTCCCCGGGTTGATATCGCCCATGTAATATGCCGTACCGCCAAAAATGCCTATTTCTCCTTTTTTCTGCCCGAAGCTTCCGCGTGAAAAAAAAATGATCAGGAAAAGTATCAGCCAAAAGAATTTTCTCATTCGAAGTATGCTTGTATGCATAATCAAACGCAAATTAACAGATTTTTAGCGCGTATAATCACAAATAATCTTAAAAAAACAGAAAAAGTGCTATTCAGAAGGACTTAGAAACGGGCGTTCCGGAATCGCCTGTCCAGGAATACGGGAAGGCCGTTTCTGGTTGTGGAGATGCGGTAGCTGAAATTGAACGAGCTGAACCAGTAAATATCGGGTCTTTTGGACCAGGGCGATTTAAAACCATCCAGAAAATCACAAAGAGTTTGGCGGTATCCTATCTCATAGCCGATGATCCACAGGTCGCTTATTATGTATTTAACCCCTGCACCGAGAGGAAGGCTGGCGGTAATCCCTGCATGAGACCGGTACAGGTCGCCTTCCCTGGGCTCTGGAAGTTCGAGGTCAGGCCGGTAAAAGGTGGCACCAAGGCCAATAAAGACATATGCGGCGAAGGAAGAGAAGTTGTTGATCATGCCGCGCCGGTTAAACATGGCAGCTGAGTTCAACCTTCGCTGTTCAGAAAGCAGATAATACTCGTAGTTGGCTGAAAACTCTATAAGCTGTGTCATGGAGCTGAATTCCCTTAACTCGTTCCGTGATCCTGAAAAGTCAGCAGTCTTGCTGTATCCGTATATAAGGGATGTTTTAAGGGTGGACCTGGTGTCAAGGCGGTAACGAAGTCCCGCATACAGCGAAGGTCGCGTGCTCCGGAAAGTGATATCCCTGATGAAAAGGACGCTGGTCGCATCCGGAGCCCCTCCCAGATCTCCGTAAACATTAGTGGTGCCCACGCCGAAGATGCCTTCGATCCTTTTCATCTTCCACTGCTGTGCATTGCCGTCAATCACAAAAATGAAGAATAAACTTACTGTCAGATAATACTTTGACATGTCAGTTTGTTTGGGCACAAACAAAGATAATAAATTAAACAAACGGCTGGTTCCTTATAATGAACGCATCAACAGAACTTATTATTATTGTGATGAAGGTACCGTTTGCAGGAATCGGGGGTGTCATTCATCCCCGACAATGTCCTTGTCAACCAGGATGCGGCCGCAGTATTCACAGACAATTATCTTTTTCCGGGAATGAATGTCGAGCTGGCGCTGGGGCGGAATCTGGTTGAAGCAGCCCCCGCAAGCGTCGCGCTGCACGGAAACCACTGCCAGTCCGTTCCGTGCGTTTTTGCGGATTTTCTTATAGGCGGCCAGCAGGCGTTCTTCAATTATCTGTTCGTACTCCTGTCTTTTTTTCAGCAGGTTTTCCTCTTCTTTCTGGGTGTCAGAGGTAATTTCCTCAAGTTCTGCCTTTTTCTCTGCCAGGTCATTCTGCCTTTCCTCGAGCAGCTTTCTGGATTCCTCTATCAGCTCCGCCTTTTCCTTGACCAGTGCAGTGAACTCCTTGATTCTTTTTTCACTCAGTTCAATTTCAAGTGTCTGGTATTCTATTTCCTTGGAAATTGAATCAAATTCCCTGTTATTTCTGACGTTGTTCTGCTGTTCCTCGTATTTCTTGATCAGGTTCTTTGAATTTGTAATTTCATTCTTTTTGGCTGAAATGGCTGACTCGGCGCTTTTGATCTCCTCCTGCAACTTGTCGATCCTTGTCTGGAGGCCTCCGATCTCGTCTTCCAGGTCCTGAACCTCCAGGGGGAGTTCCCCGCGCAGGGTCCTTATCTTGTCCACTTCCGAGTTGATGATCTGCAATTTATAAAGAGCCCTGAGTTTTTCTTCTATAGTCAGCTCCTGCAGTTCGTTTGACTGTTTTTTCTGTGCCGCCATAAATAATTAAAAATAGTTAATGGGATTTACATTGATTCCTGAAAAACGGACTGCAAAATTAGGGAATTTTTTCGTAAGAATCTCATAAAATAATTCGGTTGTGAATTGTTCGCTCTCATAGTGGCCGATGTCAGCCAGGACTATTTTCCCGTCTGCCTCAAAGAAATCATGGTATTTCAGATCACCGGTCAGGTAAATTTCTGCGCCGGCGGTGACGGCGTCGCGGATCAGGTGTGCCCCCGAGCCCCCGCAGACAGCAACCCTGCGGACAGGTCTTCCTGTAAGACGACTGTGCCGGATACAGCGGCAGGCAACAGTTCTTTTCACATTTTCAAGGAATTCAGTCTCAGCTAAAGCGGCCGTTGTTTCTCCCACCATGCCGCAACCGGCAAAAGCATATTTGTTTTCGATGGGGTATATGTCATAGGCCACCTCTTCATAAGGATGAACCGCAAGCATGGCTGATACGACCCCTGAAAGCCGTGTCTGCGGAACAATTGTCTCAATGCGGACTTCCTTTTCATGGTTCAGAATACCCCTTTGACCTGAAAAAGGATTGCTTTTTTCCGATCCGCGGAAGGTACCTGTTCCGTCTATGTTGAAACTGCACTGGTCGTACGATCCCACATGTCCCGCCCCCGCAGTGAAAAGCGCGTCTCTGATCCTGTCAGCGTGGGCAACGGGCACAAACACGACAAGTTTCCTGAGTTCTCCTTCCGCAGGTTTAAGCATCCGCAAGTTCTGCAGACCAAGTTTTTTGCCGAGCAGATGGCTGACACCCTCACTGACCCGGTCAATGTTCGTATGTGCGCTGTAAAGGGCAAGGTTCCTGAGCACGGCGGCCGTGAGAAGGCGGGCTGATACACTGCCATCGGACAGTGTAAGCAGGGGACGGAAAAGCACCGGATGGTGCGAAATGATCAGGTTGGCCCCGTGCCTCACCGCTTCTTCCATGACCTTTTCCGTCACATCCAGGCAAAGGATGGCTCCGGTCGCTTCCGTTCCCGGATCGCCGGTTGCCAGTCCCGCATTATCGTAATCCTCCTGATATGCCGGGGGTGCAAATTCTTCAATGGCTGAAATGACGTCTGCAATTTTCATCCTGTCTGAAACCGGTATCTGTAATTAAAAAGAATGCCATGCGCGGGCATCAGAAGGATTCCCTTATGTCAAGCAGCAGTTTCCTGATTTCGCTGAGAGTCTGGACCACTTCAAAATTGTTGACCGTATCGGATCTGTTTTCCTTCAGCTTTTTTCTTGCTCCTGCAAGGGTCATACCCCTTTCCTTCACAAGGTGGTAAATCAGCTGAATGTTATCAATATCCTGTGCGGTAAAAAAACGGTTACCTTTTTTATTCTTTTTGGGTTTGATAATATCGAACTGTTTCTCCCAGAACCTGATGAGGGACGAGTTGACATTAAACATTTTTGCCACTTCACCAATGGAATAGTACAGTTTCTCAACCTTCTTTTCCTTGTATGGCATATCGGATGTTATTGAACGGTTATGATAGCAAAAAATGTAAGGGTGCGGGCTATAGTTAATCAAAAGATTGTCCGGGACGCATGGAAAGTTCTATCATACGGTCATACTCACTTGCCGTCAGATCGTTGAAGAAGTAGTTTATAGGATTGATTTTTTCTCCGTTCCGGATCACCTCATAGTGAAGGTGCGGTGCGGTCGAAAGCCCCGTGTTGCCGACAAAACCGATTATGTCTCCCCTGTTGACCTTCTGTCCCTTTTTTACATTAAAAGCGTTCAGGTGGGCGTACAGGGTTTTCATACCGTAGCCATGATCAATGGTGATGCATTTACCATAGCTTCTGTCGGAAGCCTCCACGGATGCCACCGTGCCGTCTCCTGTTGCATAGATTTCAGTTCCTGTGGGAGCCGTGAAATCAATTCCATAATGGAACTTGCGGATTTTATAAATGGGATGGATCCTGTATCCCCATCCGGAAGCGGTTCTTTTCAGGTCTGAATTTGAAACAGGCTGGATGGCCGGAATGGATGCCAGCATTTTTTCCTTGTTGACAGCCATTTCAACCAGTTCATCATAGGAATCTGACTGAATGGCAACCTTGCGGATGATAATATCCAGCTTTTTGGCTGTATTCATGACTATTTCGGCATTGCTGGACGGTTCAAGCTCACCATACCGGTCTGATCCCCCGAAACCTGCTTCCCTCACCGTGTAATTCAGCGGTTCAGCTTCAAAAATCGTACGGTAAATATTATCATCGCGGGTCTGCATATCCTTCAGGATCGCTTCCACATTCTGAAGTTCCCTGTTAAACAGCTCATACTTCAGATTCATTTCGTACAATTGCCTTTTAAGCCCCTTTTCCTTCGGTGAATCTATGACTACCATAAACAGAAGATATCCGAGCCCCGCATTGGTGAGCAAAATAAAAAAGTAAGCCAGCGCCCGGAGCATTCTCTGCTTCAGCGTAGATTCAACTTTGTAATATTCAAGAGATTCAGGATTGAATTTGTATTTTATTTTACCCATCAGAGTATATTTGTAAATTTTTCAGTCTGTCACTGTGTTTCCTCTCGCCAGTATTTCATTGTAATCTTCTATACTCAGCTCTTCATCGTAATAATACAGGGGGTTTACAGGTCTGTCCGCTATCCGTACCTCGTAATGAAGGTGGGTACCCGTGGATCTTCCTGAATTCCCAACCTTTCCGATAACCTGTCCGCGCTTTACGGTGTCTCCTTCCGAAACGGTGAACTCCTCCAGGTGCGCGTAACGTGAGCTGTATCCGAATGCATGTGTGATAATGATCTCATTGCCATATCCTGTACGAGAATTATGCAGGAAGGTTACGGTGCCGTCGGCCGTAGCATACACATTTGCATATTTCGGGGCCACAAAGTCAACTCCGGAGTGCACCTGCTCGTTGTTGTTGTTGAAAGGGTCCCATCTGGTGCCGAAATAGGAACTGATATAGTACACATCCTCTTTGGAAACGGGCTGTATTGCCGGCATATGGTCAAGCCTGTCGCTTCTTTCGAGCGCTTTTTTATAAAAGGTAAGGTAAGAAGTTGATTGCAGGTCAAGTTCCATGGTAAGCTGGTCGATCTTCTTTTCAAGCTGGTAGCTTATCGTGGAGTTAAGCGAAAAAATGTTGTCGGCCGCTGAACCTCCGCTTCCTGCATGCCGCGAATCCATGGAGACCGTATCAAGTTCCAGGATTGTCCTGTATGTATTGTCATTTTTGAACAAAGTCTGCTGTATGGTCGATTCCACTGCAAGGGCCCT
>JAXDCR010000169.1:0-2871 GCA_034677845.1 Bacteroidales bacterium
TTGCCCTCTTTTGTTATCGTTCTCAAAGATTTTCTCAATAATAAAATAACCGATGCCGATGAAATCGAAAAAATGGTGCAATTCCCCATACTGGGTCGTGTTTTTCATAATTTTCACAAATCCAGGCTGGTTGTCAGCACTCATCCCAATTCATCAGTCACAGAGTGTTTCAGGGCATTAAGAACAAATTTCCAGTTTTTCTCGGAAGGCGGCAAGAAACAGATCATTCTGATAACCTCCACCTCCAGCGGTGAAGGAAAGACATTCACCGCAATGAACCTGGCCTCCGTTTTTGCTCTGAACGGCAACCGAACCGTTTTGCTTGAATTTGACCTGAGAAGGCCTAAGATTTATCAGGAATTCACCACAAACAATATGATCGGCATCAGTTCATTCCTAATCGATAAAGCGGTCATTGAGGATATCATCCTGCCAACCCAGGTGGAGAACATGGATTTCATACCTGCCGGTCCGGCTGCACCTAACCCTGCAGAGCTCATCAATTCTGAAAGAACGGCAGAACTGATTGACAAACTGAAAGAAATGTACGATTTTATTATTATTGACTCACCTCCGGCGGGTATTTTGACTGAAACATATATCCTGATGAAATATGCCGACCTAAATGTTTACATTGTAAGATTGAATAAGACGGTAAAAGAAGGTTTCAGACAGACGATGAAAACTCTGGCAAACAATAAACTAATTAATATTTCATTGATCATTAATGACTTGTATGCAAACAAAGAATCATACAAGTATGGATATGACAAGAAGTATTACACCGATGACAACAACAGAAATCTGTTCACCAGAATTTTCAGCCGTAAAAGAAAAGCATCCTGACCCGTCGACGGAGTAACATTCTGTGCAGTTTGACATCAGAATCTTTGAGATTGTGGTTAATAATGGAATCGGTCAGCTCCGGTGTATAGTTTGCTTACCTCATCACTCGAAACGCATTGACCCGTATCGATATCCATCATGGTAAGCACACCTCCCGGCCATCCGGCGCCGGTATCCATCAAACAGATTTCGCAGGCCTTTATGGGCCGAATATCACCGTACCTGATGGTGGGCGTATGTCCCACATACACCTGATCAAACCCGGTCAGATTTGTTTCATCGTTCAGCTCGAGCTTTCGCAGGGCGGTGCACACCAGTTGGCGGTCCCATAACATCGTATGCCTGTCCTGAATTTCCAATGGAAGGTGCGGAATGATACCTCCGTGTACAAAAAGCTTATTTTCCAGTACATAATATAACTTTGCCGCCTGAAGCAATTCAACATGTGATACCGGTACGTGACCGCCATAGGATCCGATCGTGGCTTCCCCACCCTGCTGCAACCAGACATCAGGGTCATCGCCGGATAAAAAATAATTAAGAGCCCATGCATCGTGGTTGCCCAGCAGCAGAATGAGGTTCTCGATCTGAAGAAGTTCGCCGATGACAAGGTCAACCTCAGGCCATCTGTCGCACACGTCCCCAAGGCTGATCAGAAGATCCTCCTTCCGGTTGAACGCTGACCTTCGAAAACATTGTTCCAGTGCCTTATAAGCGCCATGTATGTCGCCAATGACAAATCTGCGGGCCATTTTCGAATGAAGAAAAAACAAAGTTACATTAACATAATTTTATCATTGCAGAAGTGTACAGGCAAATTCTTATTTTTGAACAAGACCATCAGAAACAGGCAGAGTCTTGCGAAATAAAGAATATGTGGCGGGTCTGGATGTCGGGACAGCAGGCGTAAAAGCCCTGGCTTTTTCATATTCCGGGAAAATGCTGGGATCGGCAAAGCGTTCCTATAAGGTAATTGAAGCCGAAAATCAGCACATGGAGCACGATCCGCGAATCGTTTATCATGAGTCTGTCAGTTGCCTGAATGAACTGATCCGGATGATGGAGGGCCCGCCCGGGGTCATCGGTATATGCACTTTCATGCACAGCCTGATGGCAGTCGATAAAAGCATGAACCCCCTTTGTAACCTGATGTTATGGAATGACAACAGAAGCTCGGTTGTTGCCCGGCAACTCAGGGAAACGGAACAGGGGAACAGGTTTTACATGACAAGCGGAACCCCGGTTCATCCCATGTCTCCTCTTACCAAAATCAGGTGGTTAAAAGAAAACAATCCGCAGGTTTTTGAAAACACCGCTTTTTTCATAGGGATCAAAGAGTATTTACTATTCATGTTTACCGGCATGCTGGTAGTGGATTACTCAACTGCGTCAGCAACAGGCTTGTTTGACAGCCATGCAAAACGCTGGAACAGTGATGCGTTAAGCTGGTGCGGGGTGAAGAAAAGTCAGTTGCCCGAATTGGTGACCCCGATGGAAGGTTTTAGGACCCTCCCACGTGATCTGAAAAATGATATCCTGATTATCCCGGGCATCAGCGACGGTTGCGCCGCAAATCTGGGAACTGCCTGCATTGCACCCGATGACCTTGCGCTTACCCTCGGCACCAGCGGTGCTGTCAGGTTCACCGGCAATGAAAAGATGATTGACAAGGAAGGAATCCTTTTTTCATACTGTCTTGATGATCAGTTATATGTAAACGGAGGGGCAAGCAATAACTGTTACAATGTTATTGACAGGTTCAGCGATGAACTGGGCATCAAGGTATGGGAGTTGGATGAAAACTGGATGGCCGGTAAGGGAGCAGCGGCTGAGGGATTGTATTTCCTGCCCTGGATGTTCGGTGAAAGGGCTCCCTTTCAGCTTTACCGTGCCCATTCATCCTTCATTGACCTGAAAGCCTCACACCACTCCCTTCAGCGGCTGAAAAGTGTCATTGAATGCATTCTGTTCAACCTTAAGCAGATTGCGGATAAACTGAAAGAATTGAAGAAAGGCACATTTGAA
>JAXDCR010000170.1:0-7334 GCA_034677845.1 Bacteroidales bacterium
TAAGGGCCTGGACGATGAAGTTAGAAATAACCCTTCCGTCGCCGGGTTGCATGTGGGGACCGTAGGTATTGAAAATCCTTGCTATTTTGACTTCAACTTTATTCTGCCTGTGGTAATCCATGAAAAGGGTTTCCGCGCACCGTTTGCCCTCATCATAGTTCGAACGGCCGCCGATCGGATTGACGTTGCCCCAGTAATGTTCGGGCTGAGGATGCATCTGGGGATCACCGTAAACCTCACTTGTTGAGGCCTGCAATATCTTTGCCTTTACACGCTTGGCAATTCCAAGCATATTGATGGACCCCATGACGGATGTTTTGATTGTCTTTATCGGGTTCATCTGGTAGTGAATGGGAGAGGCGGGACAAGCCAGGTTGTATATCTCATCTGCTTCAATGAAATAAGGCCTTGTGATGTCATGCCTGACCATTTCAAAAAGAGGGTATTCGAAAAGTTGGATGATATTCTTCTTTGAGCCCGTGAAGAAGTTGTCCAGGCAGATTACCTCATTGCCTGCTTCAAGCAGGTGTCTGCATAAATGAGAGCCGATGAATCCTGCTCCGCCTGTAACCAGTATTCGCCTCATCCTATCTTTTCATTGTCCTGTATTTCCGCCCTATGCCGACATAGGTGAAGCCGTTTTCCTTCGCCTCCTCGGGATCATAGATATTCCTGCCGTCAAAAATGACTTTTTCCTTCATGATTTTTGCCAGCAGCCTGTAATTTGGGATTCTGAACTCGGACCATTCCGTGATCAGAAACAGTCCGCTGGCGTCAACCATGGCGTCGTACATATCCCTGCCATAGCTGATCCGGTCTCCGAGTAATTTTTTTGTTTCGGGCATGGCAACAGGGTCATAGGCTGAAACCCGGGCACCGGCTTCAAGCAACCGGTTGATAAGCACCAGCGAAGGTGCCTCCCTCATGTCATCCGTGTTGGGCTTGAATGAAAGGCCCCAGACTCCGAAACTTTTACCTGTCAGATTGCCTTTAAAATATGACATCGCCTTGTTGAAAAGCACCTCCTTCTGTCGTTCGTTGACCCTTTCCACAGCTTTGACAACCTCGAGCGAATAACCGTTATCGGTGGCTGTTTTAATCAGCGCCTTCACATCCTTTGGGAAACAGGAACCACCGTAACCCATCCCGGCGTAAATGAACTTGTTTCCGATGCGCGGGTCGCTGCCGATACCGTTCCTGACAGAGTTGATATCCGCCCCCACAATCTCACAAAGGTTGGCCAGGTCATTCATAAAGCTGATCTTGGTGGCAAGCATGCAGTTGGCGGCATATTTTGTCATTTCGGCCGAAGGTATGTCCATATAGATTATCGGATGCCCGTTCAGCAGGAAAGGCCTGTACAGCCTGTCAAGAATCTTTCTGGCTTTTTCAGAATCCAGGCCAAGTATTATTCTGTCGGGCTTCAGAAAATCCTTGACTGCATCCCCTTCCTTGAGGAATTCCGGGTTTGAAGCCACGTCAAATGTAATCTGCAGTTCTCTTTTCTTCAGTTCCTCGGTTATGCGAGCCCTTATCTTTTGTGAGGTTCCGATGGGCACTGTGCTTTTTGTCACGATAAGCAGGTAGGAATTCATATACTTTCCGATTTCACCGGCAGCATCCAGGACATACTGCAGGTCGGCACTGCCATCTTCGCCCGGGGGAGTGCCAACCGCAATGAAGACGACCTCAACGTCCTTGATATTGTCTTTTATGCTTGTTGAAAAACTGAGCCTCTTCTTCTCCATGTTCCTCTGGAGCATGGCCTCAAGGCCAGGCTCGTAGATGGGTATGATTCCCTTCTTCAGGTTTTCGATTTTTTTTATGTCAATATCCACACATATGATCTGGATGCCGGTCTCAGCCAGGCAGGTTCCGGTGACAAGACCCACGTAACCCGTTCCAACAACGATTGCCTTCATAGCATAAAGATATATTAAATTTCTTAAACAGGGTGCAGCCCTTCCCGGTCTGCCAATCGAATGTATACATGACATACATACGCTGAGTGCTGTTCAAGGGTTATCCATGCAGGCAAAAAAAAATTAATCCCTGACTATAATTACCAGGCAAAGGGTAGCTTATCCTGCATATAAAATTCGTAACTTCATACCTGTATTTATTGACTAACAGTTTGTATTACTAAAAGGAAAGGAGCCTTATGAACAGAAAAGAAAACAAAAATCTGTCCCGACGCAATTTTATCGGAACAGTTGGTGCGGCATCAGCTGCATTCACGATCATCCCGAAGCATGTTATGGCAGGGAAAGGCTACATGCAGCCAAGCGACACAGTGAATGTCGCAGGTATCGGTGTCGGCTCACAGGGGGGGAATGACATCCAGCAGATATGCTCGCCCGATGTGGCACTTGTCAGACCCCAGCGGTCAAGCACGGGGCAACCGCTGACCAAGGAGCAGATTGCCGAACAGGAAAAACGAAGGGCCGAAATGATGGCCCAGTTTGGCGGCGCCATGCCCGGTGCACCAGGCGGTGCTCCTGCTGCCGGCGGTGCTCCTGCTGCCGGCGGTGCTCCTGCTGCAGGCGGTGCTCCCGCTGCCGGTGGTGCTCCGGGTGCCGGCGGTGCTCCGGGTGCCGGCGGCGGAATGCCAGGTATGGCAACAAATGTCAGGCTGGCGAACATATATGCCCTGTGTGATGTGGACAGTGATTATGCTGGTTATTTTTTCAAAGGTTATCCGAAGGCCAAAATCTATTCAGACTGGAGACAGATGCTTGAAAAGGAAAAGTCGATTGATGCGGTTGTGATCGGAACGCCTGACCATAATCATGCACCCATTGCTGCTGCCTTTATGCAGGAAAGGAAGCATGTATATGTTGAAAAACCGCTTTGCAAAACCGTTAAGGAAGCCCGCACCCTAAGGGAATACGCCAGAAAGTACAATGTGGTGAGCCAGGTTGGAAACCAGGGGCATGCCACTGATGGCACCCGGAAAACTGTCGAGTGGATTCAGTCCGGGGTGATCGGCAATGTCCGCGAGGTACATTGCAACGTTTCGGTGCCGAGCTGGCCGCAGGGCAACCTTCAGCGTCCCGCGGGTGTCAAGGTTCCAAAAACCCTGAACTGGGACATCTGGCTGGGACCGGCACCTGTTAAACCGTACCATCCTGACATCTGCCATTTCAACTGGAGGGGATTATGGGATTACGGTGCTGGCGGCATCGGTGATTTCGGTGCCCATGTGCTGGATGCAGTCATGTGGTCGCTCAAGCTTGAGCTGCCCACCAAGGTGCAGGCTGCAACAACTCCATACAGCAGTGAGTATTTCCCGTCGGGATCGATGATTACCTGGGAGTGGCCTGCAAGGGGTCTGATGCCGGAAGTCAGGGTGATGTGGCTTGACGGCGGACTTAAGATGCCCCGTCCCGCAGCATTGGAGCCCAACAGGAGGCTTGGAGCGGCAGTTTATTACGGTGAAAAAGGTGTGATCATGCATGGCACCCACGGAGCCGCGCCTGAGCTTGTGCCGCTGAATCCCGGTTTCAAGGAGCCGGAACCCTGGATCCCGCGCACCAGCAATAACTATGCGGAATGGATAGAATCCATCAAGGCAGGTAAGAAATCCAGCAATGATTTCTCTTTCTCAGGCTTGCTAGGTGAGGTTGTAGCCCTGGGCATTGTTGCCATGCGGATGAAAAACCAGAATGTAACCCTTGAGTATGACGGGGTGAACGGAAGGTTCACCAATTCTGACGAAGCAAACAACTACCTGCATTACGAATACAGGCAGGGATGGTCATTGTAGAGGAAATGCCTCAGACAGACAAAAGGGTGTCCCGAATGGGGACACCTTTTTTATTGACCGGTGCATAATGCCTATGAAGGCAGTCCATTCTTCAGTCAATTCCCCTGAACCCTGCAAGTGCATTTCCCTTAAACTGTGACGGGATAAGCAGACACAACATGTAAACCAATAAATATCTGAGATTCCTCACTTCCTGATGTGAGGAGCTTAAGTCGAACCCCGCATGATACAGGTTCAACCCTTGACAACAGGGAAAATAATATCATGCAGGTTCCTGACTGCCCATTTTTTTTTACAACCTGTGATCAATGAACCTGAAAAATGTTAATTTTAGGAGGATAAAAACACCCTAATTCATACATAAAAGAAAGGAACCCATATGAACAAAAAGCAGAAAAAGACAGGTGGCAAATCTGGCAACCTGTCACGGCGTAGTTTTCTTGGAACGGTGGGTACAGCTGCAGGCGCTTTCACGATTATCCCGAACCATGCCATGGCGGGCAGGGGGCATCTGCAACCCAGCGACACCGTCAATGTAGCCGGCATCGGAGTCGGCGCCCAGGGGGGCGGCGATATCCAGCGCATCTGTTCACCGGATGTGCCCATCGTCAGACCGCAAAGAACCCAGACGGGCCAGCCGCTGACACAGGCTCAGATTGCCGAACAGGCTGCACAGCAGGCCGCCAGGCAGGCCCAGCAACCCGCTCAGCAGCAACCCGCACAGCAGCAACCCGCACAGCAGCAACAGGCACCTATTAAGCTTGCCAACATCTATGCCTTGTGTGATGTGGATACTAACTATTCTGCCCATGTACTGGCCGGTTATCCGAAAGCCAAGAAGTACACCGACTGGCGTAAAATGCTCGAAAAGGAAAAGTCAATCGATGCGGTGGTGATTGGCACTCCTGACCACAACCACGCACCCATTGCTGCAGCTTTCATGAGGCAGAAGAAGCATGTGTACGTCGAAAAGCCAATGTGCAAGACAATTTATGAAGCCCGCAAGCTGGCTGAACTGGCCAAGCAGTATGACGTGGTGACCCAGATGGGTAACCAGGGCCATGCCAGCGAGGGAACACGGAGAACCGTGGAGTGGATCCAGTCGGGAGTGGTAGGTCTGGTAACCGAGCTTCATGTAAATGCAAGCGTACCCAGCTGGCCGCAGGGAAACCTTCCCCGTCCCCCTGCCGTAAAGGTTCCAAGGAACCTTGACTGGGATGTATGGCTGGGACCGGCACCGCTGAAGCCTTACAACCCAGATCTCTGTCACTTTAACTGGCGGGGGCTGTGGGATTACGGCACCGGCGCCATGGGCGATTTCGGGGCTCATATCCTGGATGCTGCCATCTGGGCTCTTGAACTGGGAATGCCAACCAAGATTCACGGTACATCGACACCTTACAGCACCGAATATATGCCTTCAGGCGAAATGGTGACATACGAGTTTCCAGCCCGGAAGCACCTGCCTCCTGTCAAGGTGACATGGTATGACGGCCGGCTGAAACCGCCGCGACCCTCGGAACTGGAGGACGGCCGGCGCATCGGCGCAGCCGTATATTACGGTGACAAGGGAATCATGATGCACGGTACTCACGGGGCTATGCCCGAACTGGTACCTGCCGATGCCGGCTTTGTGGGTCCCGATCCCTGGCTGCCGAGAACCGCAAATAATTATGAGGACTGGATACAGGCCATCAAGGAAGGCAAGAAGTCAAACAACGACTTTGCCATTTCAGCCAAGCTGACCGAGATCATGTTGCTGACCAACCTTGCCGTACAGGTACAGCGGTCCAACGTAACCCTTGAATATGATGCGGAAAACATGAAGATAACCAACCTGCCGGAGGCCAACAACTATTTCCATTACGAGTACCGTCAGGGCTGGACACTTTGACATGCAGTGAGTGACAATTAATAATAAGGTATAAAATGAAAAACAAATCTGATATTTCCAGACGTAATTTTATAGGAACGGTAGGAGCTGCCACGGCAGCCTTTACGATAATCCCGCGCAACGTGATGGCCGGCAGGGGGTATATGCAGCCAAGCGACACCGTCAACGTGGCCGGTATCGGTATCGGAGCCCGTGGCGCCAGTGACGTAAGGGGAGTTGCTGATCCTGATGTCGAAATAGTAACACCTCAGCGAAGCAGCACGGGACAGCCATACACGGCTGCGCAACTGGCTGAAAGAGCTGCCAGACAGGCACAACAGCAGGCGCAGCAGGGTGGACAACAAACCCAGCAAGCTGCGCAGACACAACAGCAGAGGGCTCCGGTAAAGCTTGCCAATGTCTATGCCCTGTGCGATGTGGATACGGAATTCGCAGCCCACATTTTTAAAGGCTATCCCAAGGCCAAGGTTTATACCGACTGGCGTGAGATGCTTGAAAAGGAAAAATCAAACATCGATGCGGTGATCATCGGAACGCCCGATCATAACCATGCTCCCATCGCTGCGGCTTACATGCGGGAAAAGAAGCACATCTATGTTGAAAAGCCGATGTGCAAGACAATCTATGAAGCCCGCAAGCTGGCGGAGCTGGCCAAACAGTATGACGTGGTTACACAGGTGGGAAACCAGGGTCATGCAACTGAAGGTACAAGGCAGACTGTCGAATGGATACAGTCGGGACTGATCGGCAAGGTGCGTGAAGTTTACCTCTCCACCAACCGCCCCAGCTGGCCGCAGGGCAACCTGCAGCGTCCGGCAGGTGTTCCGGTTCCCAAGACCCTGAATTATGATGTCTGGCTGGGACCTGCCCCTCAAAAACCCTATCATCCTGATGTGACCCACTTCAACTGGAGGGGATTGTGGGATTATGGCACAGGGGCTATGGGCGACATGGGCGCTCACATTTTCGACGCCCCGGTCTGGGCACTGAACCTTGGTTTGCCAGTTAAGGTACAGGCCACTTCGACACCTTACAGTTCGGATTTCCTGCCTCAGGGAGAACTGGTGACCTATGAATTTGCAGCCCGCGGTACCATGCCTCCGGTAAAGGTGACATGGTGTGACGGAGGGTTACGTCCGCCGCGTCCCGCAGCACTCGAACCCGGTCAGGCCATACGCGATGCCACTTACATTGGCGACAAGGGCATCATCATGCATGCCAGTCACGGGGCTGTTCCGGTTCTGGTCCCGGCAGATCCTGATTTCAAGGGAGTCGAGCCATGGTTGCCGCGGACAGGTAATATTTATGAGGACTGGATCGATGCCATCAAAAACGGCAGGAAGTCATCCAACGATTTCAGCTATGCATCCAAAGTCACTGAGATCATGCTGCTGACGAATATTGCCGTGCTGACGCAGAACTCAAACACGACCCTGCAGTATGATGCCAAGAACATGAAGTTCACAAACCTGGAGGAAGCCAACAAGTACTTCCATTATGAGTACAGAAAAGGGTGGACCCTGTAGATCGCGTGTATAAATAATAAAAGAGGGTGTCTCAAAAGTCGAGACACCCTTTTTTGTTGGTATATTGTTGACAACTATGTGTTTATCTGTCTGTATACTAATTAATTAAATAGTATATTAGAGCATGAAAACACATAGAAAAGTAAAA
>JAXDCR010000171.1:0-4093 GCA_034677845.1 Bacteroidales bacterium
CGTGACCTTGCCGACAGCCGCCTGATGATGCAGCTTACCTTTGCCTACGTGCCGGTGCGTTTCAACTGGGGCATCCTTGCTGCCGGAGAAGCGATCATCCTGGCCGACATCATCCGGATTTTTATCCGGAACCGGCCTGAACCTGAATCAGCGGATTGAAGCAAAGCTTTGAAGCAACAGGCAGTTGTCCCCTATGGGGTCATCCTGTTGTAATTAAGGGCGGTGTTGTAGGTCTGAATGATTGCCTTGAGTAGCTTTTCCATCTTGTCCTCTGAAATTACCCGGGCTTGTTCATGCAATGAGGAATCACCTGGATTTGCCGGTTCCGTTGTTTCCATGGCAACATGGGGGTGTCTCCCCTCCTGTGTCTGCAAACCCGCATTTTTCCAGGTCGTGAACGAGAGAACCCGGCTGCCGTCAAAGGACAGCAGTTTATCACCACTGATCAGCTGGTATATGCCATTCAGATAGCTTACGGCAAAATGTTCCGCATCCGGATTCAGCAGGTCATTGCCGAAAGAAAAAAATGGTCCGGGGTATCGAAGATAGGAAAGAACTGTCGGCATGATATCAATCTGCTGGGCAACAGCTGGATTAACACCTCTCAACAGGCTGTCCGAAGGACAGTAAAATGCGATCGGCACCGCATAGCGTCCCGCTCCGGTATCATAAAACGGATCGAGGGACTGCGCGGCATGATCTGCCGTGAACACGAACAGGGTATTTGAAAACCATGGCCTGCCGGAAACATATGAGAAAAACTTCTTTAGGGCATGATCGGCATAGGCAACACTCCGGTGAATAGGCAGCTCCCCTTCGGCGAACATTCCCTCGTAGATGCGCGGCACCGAATAAGGGTGGTGCGATGACAGTGTAAAGATACCTGCAAAAAAAGGCTGGGTGAAATGATCAAGTTCCCGGGCAGCATATTGCAGGTACGGCTCATCCCAGATACCCCATTTGCCGTCAAAATCGGCTTCGTTGTTATATTCATTGCGACCGTAATATTTTTCTATGCCGGCAATGCGGCAGAATTTGTCGAAATTCATGGTGCCGTTGCTGCCGCCGTGAAAAAAAGCCGTTGCATATCCCTCATTGCGAAGCATTCCGGGCAGGCTTTGTATCAGGTTGGAAGCATAGGATGAACCACTGTACGGTCTCTCCATGAGGGTGGGGATGCCGGCCAGGATGGCAGGCAACGCTTCGTTTGACTGGGTGCCGTTTGCGAAACTGTTCTCAAAGACAAGCGAACGGTCAAGCAGCGAATCCAGCGCCGGAGTGTACCCTTGCCCCTTGCTGTAGAACCCCGTGTATTCGCTTGAAAAGCTTTCGAGGATCACCAGGACCACATTCAACCGGCGCATGTCACCCACGCCTGACGGCAGGTGAACGGGATCATAGATCCTGCGGAGTTCTTCGGCGCTCAAATATTCATGCTCCTGCAGCTTGTTGCTGTCGAGAGTCTTTATGATTGAAAACGGGGTGTTGATAAGCAGCGGTATGTTCCTGACCTCCGTATAGTCCGCCGCATCGATTATCGAGATGGGCTTCAGTCCGGTTCCCCGCACACCCCACAAAAAAAATCCCAGCATGACAACAAGGATGGCCAGCTGTCCTGCAACATCAGCCGGCCGCAGTTGCTTTCCTTTCAGCTGTCCGGTCCGCAGCTTCGGTCTGAACGGAATGGCAGCAGCCATCAGCACAACCCAGGCGAGTGCCACATACCAGTAATCCTTCAGAAACTGCGGCATGAGTGACCAGATGCCCTTGTCTGTCGAGAACAGGTAAAACACTGCTGCCGTGCTGCGCTTGTCTATGAAGGAGAAGAACCGGGCATCGGCAAAATTGCCCAGGATGGCAACGGCATTTACAAACAGGAAGATACAGTCCACCACTCTCATAAAAACCGGGTTGTTTTTATAGTTACCCGGAAGAAGCATGGGGATGAACAAAAGGGCGTTCGTGAACAGTATGGCTGCCAGGTCAAACCGTATGCCGGCTGCATAGATCACCATAATTTCCCTAGCCGTGAGGCCTGAGAAATAACTGAGGTTGACAAGGTGGTAAAAAAGGCGCGACAGGCTGTAAAGGATGAGCAGCCATGTCAGGCGGCGAAACAACAGGCTGACATGCTTAAGGTGATCATGCATGACGTTCAGTTTAAAGGGACAAACCTACGGGTTTTTTTGCTGATGAGCAATAATCCGGCAGCCTAAAGCGCTGCAAGGCAATTTCGATGCCTGAGAAATGATGCACGATATTGAAAAATTGACTAATTTTCTTGTTCTTTTTATCATTCTCCAACCATGCTGTATATGTGAACCTAAACATAAGGAGGAACAGGTATGAACAAAAAAAATGACCCAATTGACCGGAAGGTCAGTCACCTTTCAAGGCGGAGTTTTATCGGAACGGTGGGTGCTGCCGCGGCAGCCTTCACGATAATTCCGAGGAATGTAATGGCCGGACGCGGCTATCAGCAGCCCAGCGACACGGTTAACGTGGCCGGTATCGGTGTCGGCTCCCAGGGCGGGGGTGACATCAGGCAGATCATGACGCCCGAGGTTGCCATTGTTCAACCTCAGCGCAACATGAACGGCACCCCTTACACGAAGGAACAACTCGCTGCACAGGCGGCCCGTCAGGCTGAACAGCAGGCAGCCCGGGCAGCACAGCAGGCCGCTGCGGGCGGCGCCACAACAAACACCAATGCAGTGGTGCAGATGGGCGCTGCTGCCACGGCTCAAAAGATCAACCTTGCCAATATTTATGCCCTGTGTGACGTGGATCCAAATTATGCGGGACATATATTCGCCGGTTATCCGAGGGCCAAGATTTACAGTGACTGGCGCGAGATGCTTGAAAAGGAAAAATCAATCGATGCTGTTGTAATCGCAACACCGGACCATAACCATGCACCGATTGCCGCTGCCTTTATCAGGGAGAAAAAGCACATCTACGTTGAAAAGCCTATGGCCAAGACAATCTATGAATGCCGTAAGCTTGCCGAACTGGCCAGACAGTACGATGTGGTGACACAGATGGGTAACCAGGGCCATGCTACTGACGGTACAAGAAAGACGGTCGAATGGGTGCAGTCAGGGGTGATCGGTACCATCAAGGAGGTGCGCCTGTCCACTAACCGTCCCCTTGGCTTCTGGCCGCAGGGTGATCTTGTTCGTCCCGCCCCTGTTAAAAAGATGCCCAAGAACATTAACTACGATGTATGGATCGGTCCCGCCCCCTACAAAGGTTACCATCCGGAAGTCTTCCATTTCAACTGGCGGGGTCTTTGGGATTACGGTACAGGTGCCATGGGAGATATGGGTGCGCACATTTTTGATGCCCCGATCTGGGCCCTGAACCTGGGCATGCCCACCAGAATACAGGCGACATCCACTCCCTACAATGCTGAGTACCTGCCACTCGCTGAGACCGTCACCTATTATTTCCCTGAGCGTTACACCCCGGGCATAGGGTATATGCCTGCCGTCAAGGTGACCTGGTGCGACGGGGGACTCAGGCCGGAACGCCCCGATCAGCTGGAAGCCAAACGGGCAGTGGCAGATGCCACATACATCGGCGACAAGGGCATCATGATGCATGGCAGCCATGGCGCAGCACCCCAGCTTGTGCCGGCCAATCCCGATTTCAAGGGACCCGACCCCTGGTTGCCAAGGACAGGGAATATTTTTGAAGACTGGATTGGTGCCATTAAAAGCGGGAAAAAATCCTGCAACGATTTTTCTGTTGCCGCCAAAGTGACGGAGATCATGCTGCTGACCAACATTGCCGTCAGGTCGCAGAGTGCCAACATCACCCTTGAATACGATGCAGCCAGCATGAAGATCACAAACCTGGATTCTGCCAATCAGTATTTCCAGTACGAATACAGGGCAGGGTGGTCCTTATAGGCACTGAAACATTCGTGTATCATTGACTGTTAAGAAATTACCATAAGGAATTATCAGATAAAGGCTCCGGAACAGTCCCGGGGCCTTTTCTTGTTCATCATTCTGCAGGCATCCGATCCGTGACCTGCAACCGGTCAGCCACTCCGCATGTGCAGCTGACCGGCACAAAGCCTACTAAT
>JAXDCR010000172.1:0-3296 GCA_034677845.1 Bacteroidales bacterium
GCGCCCGCCCCTGGTGATGGCCGACAGGGTGGTGGCCTGTGAGGGCAACACCGCCCGCACGCAGCTGACGGTAACGGAATCGAACCTGTTCGTGCTGAACGGCAGGCTGGGTGAAGCGGGCCTCACGGAGATGATGGCCCAGACGGCGGCAGCCTTTACCGGATACCGCAACACGACCTCCGGTGAGCCCGTCCGGGACGGGTACATAGCGGCAATTAAAAACCTGGAGATACATGCCCTGCCACCGGTGGGCAGCCTGCTGGAATGCCGCATCATTGTGGAGAACGAGATCATCGGCTATACGATAATCACTGCTGAAGTGCTGACAGACGGCAGGCCACTGGCGTCCGGTGAACTAAGGATTATAACCCCGGGTGGCTGAAATGCCGGACAATCCTGCACGCTCCCGGTGAAGCACCGGGCGTCATCACCTGACCCGTTTTGGCCTCAATGATCGTCAGTATGATCTGCCTTGCTTTCCTGGTGCCGGTTCTCCCTTCTTTTGACAGCCTTGAACGGATAAAAAATACCCGGCGGCGCAACTTTATCGTTCGTTAAGCCGTCTTTTAGTTAAACAGCAGTTGCATCATGAAAAGAATATGGTTATTTATATCAATTTCGTTGCTTTCATTGTCTGCCTGCGACAGAGAGGAAGCGGACGACGGGGATCTGAAAGCCGGCATCACCCTGACAAAAAGCGGTGAGGATTTTGCGGAGGCAATGGCCAGCCGTCAGCAGGGGACCGGAGATCCTTACGTGCTGAACGGGGTGGACGTGAACGGCGACACGGTAGAAATATCGGTGTCCTATTCGGGCGGGTGCGAAAAACATGATTTCGAAGTTATTTGGGACGGGACGATCGGCATGGGCAACCCCCCTGTGATGAACCTGATCCTGATACACCATGCCAACGGCGATGTCTGCGAAGCCTGGATCACGGAAAGCCTTTTTTTCAGCCTGGCAGCCCTGACCGACAGCCTCGCCATACCTGATATTAACCTCAACGCCTGGAGCGGATATTCGGAGGAAGACTCTGTTATTTACACGGTGGACCCGTACGAGATAAAATTCCCCGAAAGCGACACCTGCAACCTGCTGGTGACAGCCCGCAGTGCCATCTGCGGGGTGGGTCTTTACGGCAACCTTTGGCTGGCGCTTAGCGACAGCGTGCATGCAGGGGCTGACAGCTTTTATTTCACAAGATTCCTGCAGCCGGTGGCCATCGAAGCTTCGCTGGCGGATTTCAGACCGGTGGAAGGCAAAAAATACCTGGTGGGCGCCAGGATTGAGAAACCTCATGATTTTGACTCCATAGCCGTGTGCCTTGCCTGGCCAGGCCCGTCCGTTCCCGTACGCATCACCTGCATACGGGCGGCAGAGTGAATACCCCGGCGTCAATTCCCCCCTTTTCAGGGAATTAATGCATACTCGCCTTTCAGGGTGCAGAATATCGTGTCACCGTCAAAAACCCGGGCGCTGCAGTATATTGTATCCTGACCGGGGTTTTTGCATTGTATTTCAACATCGAACCGGGGGTGTTCATCCGGCCGGATGAAGGAGATGTACTTGATACCGCCTGCCTTTACGAGGTGTAATTCCCTGTTCTCTGCCATAGATAATATTTCGTTGATTATCTGTATGATACATACTCCCGGGAGGACCGGGTTGCCGGGAAAATGGCCCGCGAACACCGGATGGCCGGCAAGAAGCCTTATCCGGGCACTGATAAAGGTGCCGTCACCGGAAAGGGATTCGCAAATGTACAGCTTATTGCGGAAAAGGGGATTGTATCTCATCTATGCGTGACAGTTTCAGGTTTATCTTCCGGTTATCATGCGACAGGCGGATTGAATCCAGCCTGCCGGAAGGGCTGCTGTAAAAATCCGCCCTGGCTTTGCTCGTCAGGGCAGTGGTGCGGATCACCGAGACCGGCTTTCCTGTCTGCGGGTGCAGGTGGCAGTAATACCGCTGCCCGCCGACGGGAACTTTCAGCACCGTTTCGCCGCTCCGCCTGTCGCTCATCACTTTCACCCCTGCCATGTCCGTCGCGGGTGCCGTCAGCATGCGGAAGTCCTTTTTAAGCATGGCGGTGATCACCTTCCGGTCAAGCGCTTCCATGCAGTAGTGAAGGGTGAAGCTCCCCCCTGTGCCGAATTCCATATCCAGCATCTTCAGTCCGAATTCAGTCATCATCACCACCCGGTGTCCGCCGGAGGCCATGGCACTTACGACCATCAGTCCGCTTACATGATATCCATACATATCTGCCGATGCGGTGAACAGGTTTCGTGCGGCGCCCGGCGCAAACCAGGGAGAGGGAAAGGCAGAACCGTCCCCGGCAGGCCGGTATGCGTCTGAAAGGGCGGCGCAGCTGCAGCATGCAAGCAGCAGCAACGTCAGGCTACTGAAAGCTGAATTTCTCAATCGGTATGTCGGTGTTCAGTTTTTTATTCAGGAAATCGATGCGGGTGTAATCGCCCCCGGGTTCGACCATATTGATCCGGATGACGCTGAAGTCACCCCTGTCAAATGCCAGCTGCACCTCGCTGAGCATGTTGCGCATGGAGGGTGACTTTGGAACCAGCTTTACCATGTATTCACCGGCATTTTCAAGATAGGTGATGCCGAAATCACTCTCATTCTTCAGGATGTCACCCTGTATGCAGCCGCTGATAAAGGTGTTCATCTGCCGGAACATTTCGCTTGACTGTATGTCATACTGTTTCTGCGCACTTTCCTCCCTGATGTATATTTTGCCTCCGCTGATGATAATCAGGTACCTGTATGGCTGCAGGTATTCCCACCGTATGTTGTTCTCCCGGCGGAAGCTGAAATGTCCCTTTGAAATGATCTTGCCGGCAAGAACGCTCAGGTTCTTCTCCTGTACAAAATCGCTTTCAATGGTACGGGTGGACGAGGACATGGACGCCAGGCCCCTTTTAAATGCTTCCACGTCCTTCATGGCCGAATATCCCTGCTGCCCGGAGGCAGGCAGAATTGCAGTGACGATGAGCAGAAAGCCTGCGGCAAGCATCGCGACCGGTTTAATTATGGTGCTCATAACCTTGTTGTTGCATTAATCTCATTCCCGACTGACAGAAGCTCCCCGCATCAGGTTGCGGGAATCGATACCGTAATTATCTGTTTCAGTTCAGTGTCATCAACGGTTCATCAGGCCGTTCACCGTCTGCATAGGGCCTGATGCATATGAGGCTGTGCAGCGGCACGATGTCAAATTTCCGTGTCTTTGCATAGCCAATGAATTCTTTCAGCACATCAGCAATATTCATGCCGTG
>JAXDCR010000173.1:0-6668 GCA_034677845.1 Bacteroidales bacterium
TTCCGCCCCTTTTCAGCATCATACATGAATGCTCCTCCACACCATGGCAGGAGATGTATGAGGTTTATAACATGGGACACCGCTACGAAATATACTGTGACCCGGCAAGTGCTGAAGAAATGATTGACCTTTCGCTTCAGTTTGGCGTCGAGGCCAAAATCGTCGGCAGGGTTGAAAAGGCATCGGGCAGGAAACTGACAATAAGCAATCCGTATGGAAATTATTTGTACCAAATGTAATTCTTCAGGTTATCCCTCATGAGCAGCAATCTGATACTGGAAAAACTGGAAGCCGTGAAGACACGGTTTGAAGAGATCGGCAGCCAGCTAATGGCACCGGATGTGATGAGCAATATGAAAAAGTACATTCAGCTGAACAAGGAATACAAGGAACTGAAACCCATTATTCAGGCTTACAATGATTACCGGACAACTCTCAGCAACATAGATTCAGCCAGGGAAATACTTGCCAGCGAAAAGGATGAGGAAATGCTCGAAATGGCCAAGACTGAACTCGATGAACTGAACAGAAGAATCCCTCCGATGGAGGAGAGGCTTAAGATTCTTCTTCTTCCGGCCGATCCGCAGGACAGCAAAAATGCAATCCTCGAGATCAGGGCCGGAACGGGAGGCGATGAGGCAAGCATTTTTGCGGGTGACCTGTTCCGAATGTACACAAAGTTCTGTGAGCAGAACGGATGGAAAATAGAGGTTAACCGGTACTCGGAAGGTACTGCGGGAGGCTTCAAGGAAATCATCGCCGACGTCAGGGGAGATGGCGTATACGGGATCCTCAAGTATGAATCGGGTGTGCACCGTGTGCAGCGTGTGCCCCAGACTGAGACCCAGGGAAGGATACACACATCAGCCGCTACCGTTGTCGTGCTTCCGGAAGCAGAGGACTTTGACATTGATATCAGGCAGGACGACATCCGCATTGACAGGTTCTGTTCATCCGGTCCCGGCGGCCAGTCTGTCAACACAACCTATTCTGCGGTGAGGCTCACCCATATACCAACGGGTCTGGTGGTTTCGTGCCAGGATCAGAAGTCGCAGCTTAAAAACCTTGAAAAAGCCATGTCTGAGCTGCGTACAAGACTTTACAACATTGAGTACCAGAAACACCTCGATCAGATCACCAGCCAGCGGAGAACGATGGTTTCAACAGGCGACAGATCTGCCAAAATCCGTACCTATAACTATCCTCAGGGAAGGGTGACGGACCACAGGATCAACCTGACATTGTATAACCTGCCCAGTGTGCTTGACGGAAACATAGCTGAACTGATCAACCAGCTGCAAATGGCGGAGAATGCGGAACGGCTGAAAGTGAGTGCTTTCAGCTCATAATCTTTTAATATGACCAGGGAACAACTTTTTAATCAGATCAGGCTTAAAAAGAGTTTTTTATGTGTCGGACTTGATCCGGAGTTGACAAAACTGCCTGACAGCATAAAACATGCCGGCAGTCCGCTTTATGAATTTAACAGACAGATCATTGACCAGACCCATGACCTGGCTGTTGCCTTCAAAATCAATGTGGCTTTTTATGAGTGCATGGGAGCATCAGGCTGGGCGCAGCTTGAACAGACCGTCGGTTATTTAAGAAGCAGGAGCGATCTTTTTATCATAGCGGATGCCAAGAGGAGCGACATAGGAAATACGGCACGGAAATACGCAGAAGCCTATTTTTCACACCTGGATGCCGACGCGGTAACGGTAAATCCTTATATGGGTTCGGATTCTGTGCTGCCTTTCCTTGAATACAAGGGCAAATGGGTGATTATCCTGGCGCTTACGTCCAACCCGGGCGCTGCGGATTTTCAGATGATCAGCAACGGGGAAAACAGGAGGCTTTTTGAATCCGTTCTTCTTACATCGAAGAAATGGGGATCACCGGCCAACACAATGTACGTTATCGGGGCAAACCATTCTGACATGCTGCTCAGGGTGCGTGAAATCATTCCCGAACATTTTCTGCTCATTCCCGGCGTGGGAACACAGGGTGGCGATCTTATGGAAGTTTCACGTTCAGGTATGAATGGTGTATGCGGACTTCTGGTCAACTCATCAAGAGACATAATATATGCCTCGGCAGGGGATGATTTTGCCGCTGCCGCCCGCCATAAAGCTTTCAGGATGCAGCAGCGGATGGAGTCTCTCCTGCAGGGGAATTTCTGACAGCGATCTGCCATTTTGCCTGCAGGATAAAAAATATCATCTGTTTTCACTATCTTATGCCCGGGAAAACCGTTAGGCGATGTCAGAGGATTTTCTCCAGTTCATATGGAAATACGGATTGTTTGACCCGTTTCAACTTTTCACCGATGACGGTGAACCCGTAGAGGTTATTTCGATGGGCACGCAGAACCATGATGCGGGTCCCGACTTTCTCAATGCACGTGTACGCATCGGCGACACCGTCTGGGCCGGTAACGTGGAGGTGCACCTGCGCTCGTCAGACTGGTACAGGCACCGTCACCACATGAATAAACTGTTTGACAATGTGATTCTTCAGGTGGTGTACAGGCATGACAGAAAAGTACGCCGGTCGCCTCATGAACCATTACCTGTGCTGGAACTTAAGTTTGATGAAATACTGTATGCCAATTACCGTAATCTGCTATCGGGCCATGCCGGTGGCTCATGCCGTCAGCTGGCGGCAAAGCTGGATCGCCCCGATTTCAACCGCTGGCTTGGATCACTGGCTGAAGAACGCATCCTTCAGAAGGCGGACCACCTGTCGCTTTTGCTGAAACAAAACAAGAACAAATGGGAGGATACCTTTTATATTTCCCTGGCGAGGGGCTTCGGCTTCGGACTGAATGGCACTCCTTTTGAATTGACTGCCAGATCACTGCCATTAAAGTATTTATCAAGGCACAGGGGCAACATCATGCAGATGGAAGCCTTACTGTTCGGACAGGCAGGATTGCTCGGCGAAAATACCGCGGAGGATTTTTATACCCGGTCACTCACCCGGGAATACAACTTCCTGCGGAAAAAATACAACCTGGCGGCAATTGAGCCTCACCTGTGGAAATCACTCCGGTTGCGGCCTTCAGGTTTTCCGGCCATCCGGATCAGCCAGTTTGCCGCGGTCATCAACCGAAACCCCCACCTGTTTTCGGGCCTGCTTGAAGCATGCACGGTCAATGAGCTTTGCGGACTTTTCAGCGTTTCTGCATCGACTTACTGGAATAGTCATTACAGTTTCGGAAATCAATCACGCCCAAGCACCAAAACACTCGGCCGGAAAAGCATCCATTCTCTTCTGATAAATGCCGTGATCCCCTGTGTCTATGTTTATGGCTGTCTGCACGACAGGAACGACCTAAAAGACCGTGCCGCTGGATGGCTAAATGATCTGCCAGCCGAAAGCAACCATGTCACAAGACAGTGGATCCTGCCCCTTCAGGGCTATACATCGGCCAGTCAAAGCCAGGGGCTGCTGCAACTTTCCCGGAATTACTGCAGGCGCAAGCGTTGCCTTTCCTGCCTTTTAGGGATAAAAATGTTCACCGGAGGCTGAAAAAAATCCAAAAAAATTTGGATATTGAATTGTTTTGATATATATTTGATATCAAATTAATATCATAATTATTTAATTTAATAAAATAACAAGACCTATGAAAAACGAAAAACTGACAAGCCCATACAACGGGTACCTACTCGTGGCAATATACATCGTATTGCTGCTGGCTGCAGTAGGCGCGGGAATCTTCAATAAAATAGCGATTGTAATCGTTTGTGCACTGCTGCTCACTTTTCTGAGCGGAGGCTTCTTCATCGTCAATCCGAACTCCTCAAAAGTGCTGCTGCTGTTCGGCGCCTACAAGGGAAGCGTTAAAGAAAACGGGTTCTATTGGATCAATCCGTTCTTTAAACGGATAGACATTTCCTTGCGCGCGCGGAACTTTGAAAGCGAGAAAATCAAGGTAAACGATAAAATGGGTAACCCTGTCCTGATCTCAGTGATCCTTGTCTGGAAAGTCAGGGATACCTTCAAGGCCGCTTTCGAGGTTGACAATTACGAAAACTTTGTCAAGGTGCAGACTGACTCTGCCGTCAGGAAACTCGCGGGTACTTATCCGTACGATCAGTTCGAGGATGAGAAGGCTGAGATTACCCTGAGTTCCAATTTTGAAAAGGTAAATGAGAACCTTGAGCATGAGATAAGCGAAAGGCTGCATATGGCGGGCCTGGAAGTGATTGAAGCCCGCATAGCTTATCTTGCCTATGCCCCGGAAATAGCCCAGGCAATGCTGCGGAGGCAGCAGGCTACGGCAACCGTCGCAGCAAGGCACAAGATTGTCGAAGGAGCGGTGAGCATCGTGGAGAGTGCCTTACAGCTCCTATCGGCCAAACAGATCCTCCGCCTGGATGAAGAAAAGAAAGCCGCCATGGTGAGCAACCTGCTGGTCGTGCTTTGCGGCGAAAGCCAGGCTGAGCCGGTCATAAACACGGGAACATTATACCACTGATAAAATGGCAGAAAAAAAATCCTTTGTACTGAGGATCAGGGCAGACATGATGAGGAGCATAGAAAAATGGGCCGCCGATGAGTTCAGAAGTGTAAACGGCCAGATCGAATGGATTCTTCACAAGTGCCTGCTGGAAGCCGGAAGGTTAAAAGAGGATGAAACATCAAAAGCTGGTGATGATGTTGATGAAAGAATATAGGATTGAAAAGAGCCCTGTTGATTACTGTCATTCCGGTTGAAAGCTGTATTAATTTTTTATTTAAAACTATGGATATTCGGAAAAAAATAGATAGTTTTGCAACTCAAATTTTAGAGACGTGTATTTAATTAAAAACTATGTATTTATCTTCAGAAAAGAAAAAAGAGATTTTCAATACCCATGGTAAATCGGCTGTAAACACCGGCTCACCTGAAAGTCAGATCGCTTTGTTTACATACAGAATCAATCATCTTACCGAACACCTTAAAAGCAGCAAAAAGGACTTTTCGACGCAACGTGCGCTGCTCAGGCTTGTCGGAAAACGAAGAAGGCTGCTTGACTATCTAAGGGAGCGCGACATATCAGCATACCGTTCAATTCTGAAAGAGTTGAATCTTCGAAAATAAAAAGGGCAATTCCGAAATTGCCTTTTTTTTTATTTTTTAACCACACATATTTTACCAGGTAACTTATACATATAGCCTCATGTTTAATATTTTCAAGGAAACCATAACTTTTGACGATGGCAGGGTCATCAGTCTCGAAACCGGCAAACTGGCCAAACAGGCAGACGGTGCCGTACTTGTCACAATGGGCAATACCATGTTGCTGGCAACTGTCGTTTCTGCAAAGGAAGCAGCGGAAGATAGTGATTTTATGCCCCTTCAGGTTGAATACAGGGAAAAATTCTCAGCCATCGGAAGATTTCCGGGAGGATTTTTAAAACGCGAATCACGGCCGAGTGATTATGAAATATTGATTTCCAGGCTGGTGGACAGGGCGCTGCGGCCTTTGTTCCCGGATGACTACCATGCCGAGACATTTGTCAACATCATGCTTATATCGGCTGACAAAGATATCATGCCGGATGCACTTGCCGGTCTGGCTGCCTCTGCAGCCATCATGGTCTCCGACGTGCCTTTCAGGGGACCCATTTCCGAGGTAAGGGTGGCCCGGATCGACGGCCATTTTGTCATCAACCCGACTTTTTCGGAGCTTGCCGGGGCTGACCTCGACATCATGGTGGCCGCTTCACATGATCACATCATTATGGTTGAGGGCGAAATGGATGAAGTCAGTGAAGATGACATGCTCAGGGCATTGCAGTTCGCACACGAGGCAATAAAGGTCCAGTGCAATGCACAGCTGAGGCTGAGAGACATGTCGGGCAGGGGACAAAAAAGGGAATACTGCCATGAGGTGAAGGATGAAGAGCTCCTTAAAAAAATTCAGGAAAATTATGATACAATTTACCATATCGTCAAGAATACCCCGGCCAAGCAGGAGCGACATGACGCACTTGAGAAGGTGAGGAAGGATTTCATCGCTTCTTTCCCCGAAGGGACAGAGGTGAACGAAGTGCTTGTCAACAGATACTTCCATGAAGTCGAGAAGGAAGCCGTAAGGAACCTTATCCTGAACGAAGGATTGCGGATTGACGGAAGAAAGACTACCGAAATCAGACAGATTCTGTGCGACGTGGATTATCTGCCTGCTGCCCATGGATCGGCCCTGTTCACCAGGGGAGAAACACAGGCTCTTGCATCTGTCACACTGGGCACCAAACTGGATGAAAAGGAAATTGACGAAGTGCTGATACAGGGATCTGAAAAATTTGTGCTGCATTATAATTTTCCGCCCTTTTCAACAGGTGAAGCCAGACCTTCGCGCGGAATCAGCAGGCGCGAAGTGGGTCACGGAAACCTGGCTCACAGGGCCCTGAAGCGGATGATACCGCCGGATAACCCGTATGCCATCCGCATAGTTTCTGACATACTTGAATCAAACGGGTCATCATCCATGGCAACTGTCTGCGCAGGCACCATGTCTCTCATGGACGCAGGCGTGAAAATTCGCAAACCGGTATCCGGCATTGCCATGGGATTGATCACAGGGGACTCCCCGGACAAATATGCCATACTTTCCGACATTCTCGGGGATGAGGACCATCTCGGAGATATGGATTTCAAGGTCGCCGGCACACGC
>JAXDCR010000174.1:0-3047 GCA_034677845.1 Bacteroidales bacterium
AACGAACATCTTAAAGTTTATGATTAAAGCTTCTGGGGTGAGTACAACTACATACAGCCCGGCGAACCGATTGAAAAGGCGGTGGAAAGGCTCAGCAGGAATTCCCTGGAACCCCTGACACGCTGAATTCACTTATCCTGTGACAAGTTACGGGGAATGCGCTCACAGGATTCACTCAATATGACGCCACGACAGGCATCCTTCTGCCGAAACCAAAGGACTTGGAAGATATTCGTAGCACGGGGGGAGCCTGAAAACGCTTATATTCAAAGCGGTTGACCATTCTGACTATTTTCTCGACCAGGTTGCGGTCAAAACCCTGGTCCGTCATCTCGCCCACTGATTTTTTGCATTCCACATAGTTGTACAGGATCCTGTCCAGCACCTCATATTCAGGCAGTGAATCGGAGTCTTTCTGACCCGGCCTCAGTTCGGCAGACGGGGCCTTGAGGATTGAACTGCGGGGGATGATCTCCCTGTCGCGGTTAATGTATGCCGCCAGACGGTAAACATCGGTCTTGTAAACGTCCCCCAGCACCGACAGGCCCCCGCTCATATCGCCATAAAGGGTGCCATATCCCACAGCCGCCTCGCTTTTATTTGATGTGTTGAGAAGGATATGGCCGAACTTGTTGGAAAAGGCCATCAGCAGATTGCCCCGGATGCGGGCCTGGATGTTCTCTTCCGTGATGTCTTCCGGCAGATCCTTGAACAGTGGGTGCAGAGAAGACCTGAAACTGTCAAAAATATTCCCGATGGATATAATATGGTATGATACTCCAAGATTTTCCGCAAGATGAATGGCATCGCGGACTGAATGGTCTGACGAATATTGTGAGGGCAGCAGCAGGGCGTGAAGGTTGCCGCTTCCAAGGGCGTTACAGGCCAGCACGAGGGTCACCGCGGAGTCAATGCCACCCGACAGACCCAGCACGGCCGTTTTCAATCCCGTTTTACCGAAGTAATCCCTGATGCCCAGCACCAGTGCATCGTGGATCAGGGCAATGGCGCTTTCATCCTGCGCTGCCCGGGGCGATGCAGGCCAATCCTTTATGGTGCCGGTCACTGTCAGATCATTGGTGTCAACAACGGCAAAATCCTCCCCGAAAAGATTCAGCCGCAGAAGCCTGCGTCCTTCCCTGCCGATCACCATGGAGCCTCCGTCAAAGATCAGCTCGCAGTGTGCTCCCACCTGATTGACATATAATAACGGCAACCCGTATTTAACTGCATTCTCAGCCAGAATACCGGCTTTTATGGTATCATGCTGCCAGGAAAACGGCGATGCCGCCATGTTGATGACAAGATCCGGCTGCAAAGGTTTAAGCTCATCCATCGGACATACCGGGTAAAGCCTGTCCTTGCCGAAACCGGTGAGGATTGGCTGTTTGTACCACAGATCCTCACATATGGTAACGGCTATCCTGCACCCTTCGCACTCCAGCAGGCTGAAGGTGCCGTTTGGTTCAAAATAGCGGTACTCATCAAAAATATCATATGTCGGAAGAAGAGTCTTGTGAAAAATCCGGCGTATGGTGCCTCCTTCCAGAAAGTATGCCGAATTGAACAGGTTCTTACCCGGAGGCTCAGGATTGAGTGAAGGAGCGCCCACCAGCGCAGCAATTCCATGACATGCCGAAGCAACCTTTTGTATGTACAGCAGACATCTGTCAACGAAATACCTGTATTCAAGAAGGTCCAGCGGTGGATATCCGCAGATGGCGAGTTCAGAGAAGACAACCAGTGATGCCTGCTGTTGTTTTGCCTTCTCAATTGCCCGGATCATCTTTCCGGCGTTCTCCTCAAAAGCGCCGATCGTATAGTTCAGCTGGGCAAGAGCAATCTTCATCTGACACAGAGATCTTAGAAAAGAATTCCCAAACGAAGAGACAGGGCATTGTTGTTTGCCCTGTAATGGTTGTTTGACAGTACATCCGTGAAGCTGTTGCTGTAAAAGATGCCGGCCGTCAGCGAGGTCTCTCCGCCTATGCCGTATTCAACCCCTCCTCCGAACATATAACACAGGTTGAGCAGGTTGATCTCCTTGGGAATGAAATCTTTTGAAAGTTTCCTGCCGATGGAGCTTGCCTTTGAACTTACATTGAACCGGGGCAGTATGCCCAGCTCCGCGAAATATGAAAAATAACCTATTTCATTTGTCTTCAGCTTGAGGGCCAGTGGAATTGTCAGGTAACTCAGGTTAAAGGCCACAGTGGTGCCAGGGGTGAGCATAATGTCATCTCCCTGCCCGGCAGTCACAACCACGGAATCCTTATAGAGCAGATTCCCGCCGAGCGTTGTTATTGTCAGTCCGGTTGCCAGTGCATAGTTGACACCGAAATACTTCTCAAATACAAGTCCGCCGTTAATGCCCGGGCGTCCGCCGTCCTTTTCAATGTTTGTGGACTTTGGCGAAAACCACCCCACCAGCGGATCGAGGGTCACACCCAGACGGATGTCATCCTGGGCGCTGATGCGGGCGGAAGCCAATATTATAATGACAGCCAGTGCTTTTTTCACGGATCTGGTTTTATGGGTTCAGAAAACAAATTTAACGCAGGATCGGCAAAAATAAAATTATAAAGGCCTTTTTATTGTGGCAACGCAAAACCCTCCGCTTCCATACACCGGGGATTGTCAGAAAAAAGATTTGCCGGTTGAGATTTTAGCAGTTAATTTTGAACCTCCCTGACATGAACAACATGTGTGCTGAAAAAACAAACACCGGTTACCTTAAGCCTGCATACAGCAACCTGTTCAGAGGGCTGCCATGCCTCTGCCTCGTTATCCTTTCCTTGCTTTCGCCAGGCTGCAGAAAGGATCATTTTGATGTGGATACTTCGGATATTGAGCTTAAGCTTGATGTGCAACGTTTCGAAAAGGACCTTTTCGCGGCTGACCCCTCTGCTCTCATGGAATACCTTCCGGCATGGAGTTCCGGTTACGGTGTCTTTCTGCGTGATTACCTCTCCGTGCTGGGCATCAGTCAGTCCGATTCCGTGGATCTGATTAACGGCCTGCAGGAGTTTGTGACAGATGCCTTAAAT
>JAXDCR010000175.1:0-2981 GCA_034677845.1 Bacteroidales bacterium
TGACAAGGAAATGATCCGGTGCCTTGACAGGGAACTTGAAAACAACCCTCAAGCCCTCAGCAGACTAGGGACAGAAACCTCAGATTACGAATGCCGTCTAAAGAGGAGAAAACTGAGGGACTGGGTGCTGGAAAAAGAAAGATACAGTTTACCGGTTCTGGCCGCAGGGGTGATGGCTTCCCTTGCCCTGCTGCCGGTTTTTGTTTTTGGTCTTATAAACAACTGCCTGCCATACTGGTTTACTGGCTCAAGGGTCAGAAACCTGAAAGATCCGCAGTTTCACAGCACCTTCAAATACGTGATCGGGATGATCGTATTTCCGCTCTGGTACCTCCTGGTGACCGTTGCCCTGATCATTGCCGCAGAATGGCCTGCCTGGCTGATTCTGGCTTACCTGGTGATGATGCCGGTGACGGGACTTTTGTCATTTCATTACTATATTTGCAACCGGAAACTGCTGGCCATGATCCGCTATACCTGGTTCGTGCATGCAAAAGACAAAGGGGTTGCCGAACTTAAAAAACTCCGGAAGTCAATACGCGACACAGTGAACATTATTGTTGACAAATACCGCTGAAAAATGGATGTTCGGAACAAGGTGATATGGATCACGGGTGCTTCGTCGGGTATCGGCGAAGCTCTTGCCGATGAGCTTTTCAACCGGGGTGCCATCCTTATACTTTCCGGACGTAACAAAGTCAGGCTGAATGAAAAAAAGGCGGCCTTCGATGCCGGTTCAACACCCGGCCGATGTCACACGGTACCTTTTGACATGTCAAAGCCCGGAGAAATTCAGGATGCGGCGGAATATGTAAAACACATAGTGAGCAGGGTTGACATCCTTATCAACAACGCAGGGGTGAGCCAGCGTTCCTATGCTTACGAAACCTCTGTTGAAGTGGACAGGCAGCTGTTCGAAACAAACTTTTTCGGGCCGGTGGCGCTGACAAAGGCGGTGTTGCCATGGATGCTTGAAAAGGGAGGGGGTTTTATCATTGTCATGAGCAGCATGGCAGGAAAGTATGGCTTCAAAATGCGAACCGGTTATTCGGCCACCAAGCATGCCCTCAATGGTTTCTTTGAATCTCTCAGGGCCGAACTCCATGACAGGAACATCAGGGTTATGATCATATGCCCGGGACGGATCAACACACCCCTTCCCATGCGTGCCCTTACCGGTGACGGCAGTCCCCATGGCATCATGGACAAGGGTCAGCTGAACGGCGTTCCCGTAAAGAAATGCGCCCGCATCATCTGCCGTGCCATCCGGCACAACCGGAAGGAAGTGTTCATCGGCAGGGGAGAAACCTTCCTGCTTGTCATCAAACGGGCCTTCCCCCCCCTGTATTATTTTCTGGTCAACCGCATCAGTCCCACCTGACCCGTCGCCGCTGCCGTACCATTCATAACAAGTGAAAATGCAACTTTTAACGAACAATATGCATCACCTCAGCTCATTGAACATCTTAATAACTGTTCCTTGTTCAGTGTCACAAGAACCCATGGACATGTACAAGTCAACCATTCAGATATGAAGGAAAAAGTTATCAGCGGAATACAGCAGCTGGGCATCGGTGTCCGCGATGTAAAGGAAGCCTGGAAATGGTACAAGCAGAATTTCGGAGTGGATATCCGTATGTTCGAAGAGTCGGCTGTGGCCGAGCATATGCTGCCCTATACGGGTGGCAAGCCGCAGAAGAGACACGCCGCACTGGCACTTAACCTGCAGGGCGGCGGAGGTTTTGAGATCTGGCAGTATGTCGAAAGAAAGCCCCTTTCGCCGTCCTTTGAGATCAGGCTCGGTGATCTGGGAATCCTGGCCGCCAAAATCAAATGTCACCATGCCAGGGAAGCCTATGATTTCCTTGCCGCCAACAAAGTAGAGATGCTTAGCGGCATCCTCCGCGATCCGAGGGGGAAAGAGCATTTTTTTGTCAGGGATCCTTACGGCAACATTTTCCAGCTTGTTACCAGCATCACCTGGTTCAAGGACGAAAAAAAGCCCACCGGCGCCACTTATGGTGCCATCATTGGCGTGTCGGATATGAACCGGTCGATGGCTTTTTACAATTCAATACTTGGGTATGACCAGGTCATGTTTGACGAGACCTCGGTCTTCGGGGAGTTTGCCTGCCTTCCGGGCGGAAATTCAAGATTCCGGCGCGTGCTGCTGCGCCATAGCAAATCCAGGCTGGGAGCCTTCAGTCCCATTTTCGGCACCAGCGAGATCGAACTCATCCAGGTGCTTGACCGTCAGCCGCAGAAAATATATAAGGAACGCTTCTGGGGCGATTTGGGATTCATACATCTGTGCTACGATATCCGCGGGATGAACCTGCTCAGGGAGGAATGCAGCCAAAAGGGCTTTCCCTTCACGGTTGATGTCGACCACAGCTTTGACATGGGCGAGGCGGCCGGATCCTTTGCATACACCGAAGACCCCGACGGTGCCCTCATCGAGTTCGTCGAAACCCACAAAATACCAATTCTCAAACAGTTCGGATTATACCTCAATCTGAGGAACCGGCGCCCTGAAAAGGCGCTCCCCCGATGGCTACTGAAGGCAATTGCCTTCAACAGGGCCAGGGATATTTAAGAAATTCATACGCTGAGACCTGCCGTTCAGGTCCTTTCTGTTCACTCCGTGAAGCCTTGCTTTATTACCCGCTGGTTGAATGACCGAAAATCCTTTGTTCATTATGGTAAAAACGAGGGGATTTTAGTAGTTTCGCACCCTTACATGATAAACGGCAGTTGCAATGGTTAAAAGCAAAGTCGCTCTTGTCAGGAGCAACACCTATGATCGGGATGAAGTTCTGCAGGCTGTCTGCAGGGGAGTGGAACTGCTGGGTGGAGCCGGATCCTTTTGCAGGGCAGGTGAAAAGATACTCCTGAAGGTCAACCTGCTGGTCGGCGACGCTCCCGAAAAATGCGTAACCACTCATCCTGCTGTGCTTAGAGCGGTGGCATTGTGCTTAAAG
>JAXDCR010000176.1:0-6288 GCA_034677845.1 Bacteroidales bacterium
AGGGCAGGAGAACTTATTCATGAACCTGTCACCATCCGGCGGTGAAGTTCAGTCCCATATGCCCGTTGCTGAATCCGCCGTTCTGAAAGGGAATCACATAATACGGCTCGACAACTATATAACCGAGCAGGTTAAGCCTCAGGGATATGCCGGTGCTGAAGACAGGCGACCTTTTTCCGTATTCTGCCTTCCATTGCATGGAGGGCTTGTGCTGAGAATCCCATGCCAGTCCCCCGTCAAAGAAAAGATTCAGGTCTGTGCCTATCCATCCGGATTTGATGAGAGCCAGGCTCTTTGGTCCCGTCACCGGCAGCCTGAGCTCAGCATTGGCAAGAACAAGGCGCGAGCCCGTCAGTATGTCAACATCGAAGACCAGGGTGTCTGAATCGAGGTTCGTGTTATAGATATTTTTATTCTCATACCCTCTGATCAGCCAGGAGTATCCCATGTAAAGGGGAGAAATACGGTCGGTTTCAGCCCTCTTTCCGTAACGTCCGTAATGATACAGCCGCAGCGCCAGTGACACCGGTTTCACAAAGAAGTACTTCCTGTAGTCGACAAGGGCAGAGTAAAAGCCGAAGGTGCCGAAGTACTTCGCCAGCTGGAACCTTGCCCTGTGCCCCAGCATGGGTGCGGTGGTGCCGAAAAAGGAATTATCCTCCACATAAGCCAGGTCTATCTGCTGCAGGTTAAAACCACCAGGGGCGTCAAGACGCGTCTTCGAGGCAGTGATGTACTGTCCGTCCAGCGTATAATAGTTGTTGTACCTGTCAAGCCTGTAATAATACCACGAACCTGATATGCCGCCTTCCAGCCTCCGGATTACCGAAATGGGATAGTAACCGAAAACCGAAACGTTGTCCTCAAACATCCTCAGGTAGTCCATCGCCAGGTTGCTGACAAGCAGGCTCTCTCCTTCATATTGTATGGTATCCGGAATAAGTCCGATGCTGCCGTACCGGTTCGGTATGTGCGAAACGGCAGTGCCCCATTTAAACTTCCCCTTCTGGTTCACGTAAGCCAGCTGTGCACCGAAATCATAAACCTCACCGTTCAGCGACAGGGATGAGAAAAGTTGTTTGTTGCCAAGCATATCGCTGAAGCTCATGCTTACGCTTCCGGCCATGGTGGCGCCGTACCTGCCGGCAGTCACATCCGATTCAACAGCGTTCGAAATTTCATCCAGCTGCAGTTTTGACCGGCATTTCCTGTTTCTGATCGAATCGGGAGGAAGGATATCGTCATCAAAACGGTTATATAACGAGGAATCTACGATGTTTACCGCTACGTGATGCAGCGGGGGAAGAGTGGCTGCATCAAGGCTGACGGTCAGCGGATCGACGGCTGTCTTTTCAAAATCCCCTGCTCCGGCACTGTAGATAAGGTATTTTGTATCGTCAAAACAGGAATAAGCGATCAGGTCAGTCATCCTCGAAATGCTGATGGCAGGGGCATACATGGTTATGCCGCTGATGCCGGTCAGGCAGTCGGTCAGCCTGTAAACCGCTCCCGTGTTCAGGTCATAGCTGTAAATATTACGGATTCCGCTGGCGTCGGAAACAAAATAAAGACTGCGGCCATCGGGTGAAAACACGGGGTTCATGTTGTCTGCCCCCGGGAAGATCTCAGGACGGCTGATCACGGAATTCTGTGTGTCTAACATGACCAGGTCAAAGCTGTACTTCTTACCGTTGCCATTGTCATTGACCCTTTCAGTGGCGTAAGCAATGTACCGTCCGTCAGGCGACCAGGCGGGGTGGATGTTTGACCAGAAGTCGCGTGTGAGTTGCCTTACCGAGCCGTTTTCAAGGTTGTACAGGTAAAGGTCGCTGATGCCGCTTACCATTCCCGAAACCAGTATGCCCGTACCGTCCGGTGACCAGGCGGGACAGCTCAGGGAAGCCACCCCGGGAATGGCTATATTGTCGGTTATTTTTGCCCTGCCGACATCCAAAATGGCCAGCTTGTTGATCCCTTCGCTGTACACGACAAAGGCAAACCGCTGTCCGTCAGGGGACCACGTGCCGGCCGACTCGATAAAGCTGAAATCATCGATGTCGTTGTTCCGGACGACGCTTGACAGCTTTTTAATGATCTTGCCGGTGCGGGCGTCTGCAAGGTACAGGTCGAGGGTGAAGACGTTCTTTTCGGAAAAGAAGGCTATATAACGGCCATCGGGACTGAGCGAAGGGGATATGTTCATGTCTCCTGCATTCTTATCGGAAATGATCTTTCGGCCCGTCAGCGATTTTGACGAATCTTCCAGCAGGGGTCCGAAGTGCGTTTCGGTGGCACTCCTCCACAGAGTGGAAAGATTCTCGGCACTCATCCCGAGAACCTTTCTGAAAGCTTTGTCATAACCGCTCCTGGCCGTCTCCTTGAATATGGGCATGATGACCGTGTCTCCCCATGTCTTGGCAACCATGGCCCAGAAAGCCTGCCCGAAGCGATACGGAAAATATTCCGAGCTGTTTGACAGTTTTTTTATGGTGGGGAAATCATCATGTGACAGGGCATCCCTCATCCACATCGCCGTATGCGCATCCACGCTTCCGATCGACAGGTATTCAGCCATGCCCTCGACCATCCACAACGGCAGGTTCCGGATGGAAAGGCTTGTGTCTCCAAGCGGGTCGGTCAGCATCCTGAACTGGAAAGCGTGCACCATTTCATGCCCCAGCACATGGTCGGTCTGGGCTATGGTGGGAGCAACCGGCATGATCACACGGTTCTTGATGCTTTCCGTGACACCTCCCGTGCCCTCTCCGAGCAGGTCACTTATCGTGTTTGTCTGCTGGAAGTCGGCATGGTTCTCATAGATGATGAGCGGATTCCGGATGAGGAAAGAGTCGCTGAAGATCTTCCGGTGCATGACATACCACTCTTCCGACCACCGCGAAAGGCTTTTGCTGAGAGAATCATTTTCCAGATAATGGTACAGCTCGAAATGGGGGGTCTGCAGGATACTGAACCTGAAATCTTTGTAGGTAGGCTTGTTCCTGCTGAAATACTGCGCATTCAATATTCCGGCTGAAAACAGCAGCAGGGCTGCCAATAAACACCTGATTCGATGTTTGCTATACTTTGATCTCATAATCAACGGATTAAATGATATACAAATGCATTTAATATACAATCCGGCACGCGCCGGGATATGCATGCCGGTGCCATCTGCACCGGCTTTTCATTATGCATGAATAACACTCCGTTCATTTAAATTTACTTAATTTTATGGGTATGCGAAACGAAATATTTCAAAGAGTGTGCCATTTTAATCTCTAATGTACAAGGGGTATGACAACTGGCAAATACGAACGGAAAGCGCATGATTCCCTTTCCGGAAGCTTCAGTGTTGCTATCAGAGGCCTTTTCAGGGTCATTGTCTCGGAGCGTAATATGAAGATACATCTGGTTATGGCCGGAGCGGCTGTTCTCCTGGGCATCCTGTTTGCCATAAACCCGTCGGAATGGCTGGCAGTGATAATCCTGACGGGTATCGTGCTGGCGGCAGAATGTATCAATGCCGCCACCGAGCAATTGGTTGACATGGTTTCACCGGAGTTCAATGAAATGGCAGGCAGGGTCAAAGATATGGCGGCAGGCGCCGTGCTTGTCACTGCAGTGGCTGCAGTGGCGGGGGGACTGATCATTTACCTGCCGTACCTTCTGGCATGGCTCAGGTCAGCACTTTAATGCGCTGTTATAGCCATCAGCCATGAAGACAGCCTGCTGTATGCCGTTCAGCGGATCTGCCGGTATCATTGTTCTGTTAACAGCGGGTGAATATTTTTAGTTTTTTTTTCGATGTTTTACGTGGGAAGTTTATACTTTTACTGCTTTTTACAAAAGGTTCTTCCATCAGGATGAGCGAAATTGTCTGCATAGAGAAGCAGGGCATCGTTGAGCGGATCGTTGAAGACACAGTAATGGTGAGAATCCGGCAACTGTCCGCATGCGGATCCTGTCGCGCGAAAGGATTGTGCAGCCTGTCAGAATCCGCAGACAAAATAATTGAAGTGGATAAAAACACCCCTGACATATCAACAGGAGATACGGTCAACATAGTTATATCCAGGGCCATGGGAAACAAAGCCGTAGTGCTGGGCTACCTGTTGCCCTTTCTGCTTATGTTCACCACCCTGATCCTCCTGAGCCGGCTGCCATGGAAGGAATGGATGACCGGCCTGGCCTCGGTCGGCATTCTTGTGCCTTATTACCTGACGCTTTATGCATTGCGTGACCGGCTTAAAAAGACTTTTTCATTTACGATCAGAAAAACATAATCCGTGAGTCCCGTCATTATTTATGCCGTTATAACACTCGGTGCACTGGCTTCCATTGCTTCCCTTATCCTTTTTATGGTGGCGCAGCGCTTCAAAGTGTATGAGGATCCCCGTATCGACGAGGTGGAAGCGGCATTGCCCCTGGCTAACTGCGGGGGATGCGGATTCGCGGGATGCAGGAACTTTGCCGAGCAGCTGGTGAAGGCCGGTGCTATGGACGGACTCTACTGCCCGGTCGGAGGGAATGAAGTCATGTCAAAGATCGCCACCCTTCTGGGAAAACAGGCTGTTGCCCAGGAGCCCCGGGTGGCGGTTCTCCTGTGTAACGGTGCCTGCGAATACAGACCAAGGACAAGCCGCTTTGACGGTGCCGCTTCATGTTCAGTGGCCTCTGCCCTTTATGGCGGAGAGACCGGATGCCAGTATGGGTGCCTCGGCCTGGGTGACTGCGTCATCTCCTGTAAGTTCGATGCACTGCATATGGATAAGGCAACGGGACTGCCGGTGGTGACAGACGCAAACTGCACCGCCTGCGGCGCCTGTGTCAAGGCGTGTCCCAGACACCTTTTTGAACTCAGAAAACGGTGGAAAGGCGACAAGAAGATTTACGTGGCCTGCATGAATGAGGACAAGGGCGGGGTGGCACGTAAAAACTGCACTGTTGCCTGCATCGGATGAAGCAAGTGCTTAAAGGTTTGTCCGTATGAGGCCATAACGATGAAAAACAACCTGGCTTATATCGACTCTGATAAATGCAGGCTGTGCCGTAAGTGCGTGCCTGAATGCCCGACAAACGCCATCCTTGAGATCGGATTCCCTGTCAGGAAGATCCGCGAGGAGGCGACGGCCGGAACAGTTGCAGCCGCAGCAGGAACGGAAAAACCGTTGCAGGGTTCGCCAGGTCAGGGAACAACAGATGCACCATCTGTAAAGGGGGAGGAACAACGTGGGTAAAACTTTCACACAGGGAGGCATTCACCCTCCGGAAAACAAATTGTCCGCCTCAGGACAGATAAGGCAGCTGCCGCCGCCTGCCACGGTGGCCATACTTCTTTCGCAGCACCTTGGCATGCCCGCAAGGCCTGTTGTCGCCAGGGGTGACACGGTAAAAGCGGGTCAGCTGATCGCCCGGAAGGATGGCTTCATCTCGGCCAACATTCATTCCTCGGTATCCGGCAAAGTGCTGAAGATCGACGAGGCACCCGATGTAAGCGGTTACAAGCGTCAGGCCATATACATAGAGGTTGCCGGCGATGACTGGGAAGAACCCATCATCCGGGATGACACGGTTGACAGTGAAATCAAGCTGAGCGCAGAGGAAATCATTAAAAAAGTAGAAGAGGCGGGGGTGGTGGGACTCGGAGGCGCGACCTTTCCCGCCCATGTCAAAATGACAATACCCCGCGGAAAGAAAGTAAACTGCCTGATCGTCAACGGTGTTGAATGTGAACCTTACCTGACGGCCGACCATTCCCTGATGCTTGAAAAAGGGGAGCAGATCATGACCGGCATCAGGCTGATCATGAAGGCACTGCACGTTGACAAGGCGCTGGTGGGCATCGAGGAGAACAAGATGGATGCCATCCGGCACCTGAGTGAACTGGCTGACCATATCGAAGGTATTGAGGTCCGTCCCCTCAAGGTCAAATATCCTCAGGGTGCGGAAAAACAGCTTATCAAAGCCCTTATAAACAGGGAGGTGCCTTCAGGGGGACTTCCGGTGGACGTGGGCACAGTGGCTTTTAACATGGGTACGGTTTATGCGGTTTATGAAGCCGTGCAAAAGAACAAACCGCTTTTCGAGAGAGTGGTCACCGTGACGGGAAAGTCACTTAAGCAACCCTCCAGTTTCAGGGTGAGAATAGGAACCGCCATTTCAACCCTCATTGATGCCGCGGGCGGTATGCCGGAAGACACGGGCAAGGTGCTGAGCGGGGGACCCATGATGGGTAAGGCACTTGGCACCCTTGAAGTGCCGGTTGTCAAAAGCTGTTCGGGAATTCTG
>JAXDCR010000177.1:0-3565 GCA_034677845.1 Bacteroidales bacterium
TATGAAGAGAATTTCATGTCAGTGCATTTCCAGGGAATGTCCAAATGTCTTCAGTTTCCTCATACTGTGGCATTGCAAGGCGCACCTACCTGTTCGATAGGTATTTCACCGTATGGTTTATATAACCGGTTTAACGATGCCGGTCGCCTTATCCTGCTGAATCAGAAAGCGGTTCAGTTCGGCTCAGCGCCCTATATTCGTATTGGTGATGATTGTATAATGCTGACGCAGAAACTGCCGGGTGAAACTGAACTCCCCGATGATATCCCGGCAGTTAAAAACTACTATCCTGCTCCGGTTGAGAAAGAGAACATTGCAATGACAATTGCAACTCCCTCGCTGGAGATTGCCTATAAATTTGAAAATGTGAAAGTCGTCAGAAGACTGATTTCTCCTTTATTATCCGGGGGAGAACAGACATTGATGCCGCTAGGTGTTGAAGAATATACAGTTGAAAACGTTACCGGATATGATCAGCAGGTCACACTCGTAATACCAAGGCCATCACTGGTCAATCTCCAGGAAAAGGAGCTCAAACCCACTGATCAGGACAGTGTTTTTGTAGCTACTGCCGCAGTTAACGGACAGAAACATGAAGAGTTCCGTCTGGAAGGTATCCGTGGTGTAATTATGGGCAGCAATGACAGTCAGAACAGGATGGCGATAGCTGTTGCAGACGTTCCGGGTGTTGCCGTGGATACCCAACCTTATTTCTGTCTCAATAAATACTCCGGTGACCTTCTGCTGAGCAGTGATGGCAGCTTTTATGAAAAACGGCAACCTGTTATCCGCAGTGATTATGGGGCAGCTGTCAGTCTGACGTTTACGCTGGGACCATTTGAGTCAAAGACTGTTCCTTTCGCTGTGGCTCTTGATTTCCCCGTACAGGATTATATTGACGGAACTACTTTTGAAAGAAAATATGTAAAGAACTTTTCAAATGCTGAGACGCGAATCCTGGACCTGGTAAAAATTGCGTTGACCAGTTACCCGAAATGGTGGAAACGTACCATTACAATCCAAAAACGGATCTTTGATCTGATCTCTGCCTCTTCTTCCTACAAGGAAGACCGCGAAGGAGCATTGCGGCTGACAAGGTTAATGCTGAATGAACTTCATTTTCCATTGTCCAACGCCATCGTCTGGGTAGATGATGAAAACGGTGAGAGGGCCCGGTTCCTGGAATGTTTTGACTATGCATATATCGATCCTTCGGATGTGGATTGGTATTCGATGGTATTGCTGATGCTTTTCCCAAAGGTCGAAAAAGACCTGTGCCAGGCATTTATCAATTCCATCGAGGCGGTAGATCCGACACCGCGATGGTATCATCACCACGCTTCTTTTGTGCAGGCACAGATGCATTTTAATGAACACCGCGAGGAATACGAAGGCGTATCACTTAGGCAGATCCGTGATGATTTCAAGACCAAAGGCAGTGTCGCCCATGATGTCGGTGCCATGCCCAAAGGTCATCCGCTGCGCAATGTGAGTGACTATGCATGGTACAATAATAATTACTGGGTCGATCTGTATCCCAAACTGATGATGCGTGTGTTACGCAATGTAAAATTCACAGGGGATATGGAATTTCTCAGATCGAACTGGGAAACGATGAAGTTCGGACTGGAATCGTTGCTGAAACTTGATTTTGACAACGATGGGATCCCTGAAGGTCATCCGGACGATGTTAAAAATACTTTTGATAACCTTGTGCTTTTCGGCGCTGATGCATATGATGCAACTCAATTCCTGGGAGGATGCCAGGCATTGATCAAAATGGCCCGGATGCTTGGTGAAAAGGCTGATGAGGAATACCTCCAGAAAAAGTACGATAAAGCATGGAACAGTTTTGAGAAATTATGGCGCGAGGATGTAAATAAAAAAGGTGAGAAACTCGAATATTACGTTACCTGCTTTGATCCTGAATCAGGAAATACGAATACGGATGTATGGACCAATCAGCTTGACGCTTTATGGTATCTGACAGCCATTGGCGAGCCTCCCGCAATTCCGGAAGAACGGATTAAAAAGATTCTCAAAGCTATTTATGACACAAATCGCTCGTTTATGGGCTGGGCCATGTGCAAAACCAGGGATGGAGAGCCTGTTGAATCTGAACAGGGGCAGGATGTGTATACCACTACGAATTATGTTTTCGCCCAGTTGCTGGATTATTACGGCATGGTCGAAGAAAGTAAAGAGGTATACAAGCATATGGATCGCGTAGTATTTGACTATGCAAATACCCTGACAACTCCGGATAATCTTCGGGCAGAGCTGGAACTTGAAGCCGGTGAAAAAGAACCCTGCCCGCATTATATAGTGGCAGCATATCCCCGGCCCGGTGCTATATGGTCACACCTGGTGATGAACCACATCAAGGATCTGCAGGCGAAAAACAAGACCATGACAATCGGGCCGGAAGACCTGATGCCTTTCTATCCCTGGTTGCTGAGTGACTCGGAAGAATAAACTAAACAAACCCTTATTACTTTAATGAACATAAAAATCAGAAGTCGGTTGGTATGACAAAAAAATATGATATCACATTTGTCGGGCACATGTGCTATGATGAGATCGTTCCGTTCGGAGGAACGCCACGTGTAGCTCCGGGAAGCGCTGTCTTATGCGGGGCCATGGTTGCTGCAAGAGTTGGCAGGAAGGTTGCCGTAGTTGCTAAAATGGCCATGAAGGACGAGGAGATCCTTCAGCCCATGAAAGATCTGGGCATTGATTGTTATCTTATTCCCAGCGCAGAAACTTCGTATAACAGGGTTGTCCACTTTTCCGCAAATGTCGATGAACGTGAAATGACCCTTATCAAATCGGCCGGGATAATCGATATTAAGGAGATTCCTGAATTGGATTCAACATGTGTTCACCTGGCGGGAATTTCGGATACCGAATTTGACATGCCACTCATGAAGGAGATGAAAGCCAGAAACTTCCCAAGCCTGTCGGTTGATATGCAGAGCTTTGTTCGCCATATCAATCCCGTGACAAAAAACCACGAGTTCAGTGACGTGGCAGAAAAAAAGGAAATTGCCGCAATGATGGACAAACTGAAACTGGATGTTGTGGAAGCCAAACTTCTAACCGGCACGGATGATCTTGAAAAAGCTGCAATAATCGTTGAATCATGGGGTTGCCCCGAAGTTTTAATCACACATTCCGAAGGAGTGCTTGCGAGGGTCAAAGGGGAAACATATTATGAAAGATTCTCCAACAACAGTGTAGCTGGCAGAACCGGCAGGGGTGATACAACATTTGCTGCATACCTCTCACACAGATTGGATCACAATGTTCGGGAGTCGTTGAAGTTTGCTGCTGCTCTTGTATCAATAAAAATGGAAACACCCGGCCCGTTTAGCGGAACACTTGATGATGTTTATAAAAGACTGAAAGAAAAACATTCTTGAAAAGGCCAGATATAACCGGGTCGGCAACGGCTCCTTCCAACCGGTCTGCAAGGAACAGCAACGCAATTGCACTGTCACCGGGACTGTAGCCAATCTTCTCTTTAACAGATGATTTTATTGTTTCCGGTTGCATAACCAGTTAA
>JAXDCR010000178.1:0-7505 GCA_034677845.1 Bacteroidales bacterium
CTTGTTTTTCTTGAGAACAGGTTCAACATTAAGATACCTGCCAGCAAAGCCACTCCCGAGGCCTTTGACAGTGTCGACAAGATCGTCGCCCTTGTCAGCCAGTTCCTGTAAACTGCAGGACGATTAAGCCGGCGAATGAGCTTATTGAGGCCTTCCGCCTGCTGAAGGTTGCCACGGTAAAAAGCTTATCTCTTTTGCTTTCATATAGAAAACGGCATGAGATATGACAATGATCATGTCTCATGTGCCGGATTCATGATTATGATCATGTTTAATGCGTTTAATTTATCATTAATTTAGTAACTATTAGCTAATTCGATGACGCATGGAACACTGAGAACGCCTGGCCCGGTGACTCATTTTGTTCGTGAGGTCGCTGCGCTGAGTCATGTCAAACATTTGACAACGGTGGTTTAAGTTTTTCCGGTCATTCTTTTGCTTCCTGATTGTCATTAATCGTAATTTTATAGAGGAAAAATCGACATGTACAAATGAAAGACACAAGCTATAACCCTTTTGAAACGGCACAGAGACAGTTCGACCATGCCGCTGACCTGCTTGACCTGAACCAGGCGACAAGGGATTTCCTTCGCAATCCCATGAGGGAATACCACTTTACGATTCCGGTTAAAATGGATGATGGAAATATGAAGGTTTTCAAGGGTTTCAGGGTTCAGCATAACGATGCCAGGGGACCGGCCAAAGGAGGTATCCGCTTTCACCCGATGGAGACAATCGACACCGTCAGGGCCCTCTCCATGTGGATGACCTGGAAGACCGCCGTGGCCGACATTCCGCTGGGGGGAGGAAAAGGCGGGGTCATCTGCGATCCCCATCACCTGAGCAGGACGGAGCAGGAGCAGATCTGCCGCGGATGGGTGCGCCAGGTTGTCAAGAACGTGGGACCCAACGTTGACGTTCCCGCTCCCGATGTCATGACAAACCCGCAGCATATGCTTTGGATGCTGGATGAATACGAACTGATACGCGGTGAGAGGCTGCCCGGGTTCATCACCGGCAAACCCGTTGGCATGGGCGGATCAAAGGGGAGAACGGAAGCAACGGGATACGGCCTGATGATAACGGTGCGCGAGGCCCTCAAGGAACTGAAAATGAAGCCTGAAAACACGACGGCCAGTTTCCAGGGTTTCGGTAACGTCGGAAGATACGCCATCGAGCTGTACCAGCGGATGGGGGGAAAGGTCATCTGTGTGGCCTCCTGGGATGAGAATGACAAAACAAGCTACTCATACAGGAAGAAGGAAGGCATAGAGCTTAAAGAACTGCTTTCCATCACGGATTCATTCGGCGGCGTCAACAAATCACAGGCGCTGGAACTCGGGTATGAGGTGCTACCGGGTGATGCGTGGATGCAGCAGGAGGCCGACATTCTGGTTCCTGCGGCCCTTGAAAACCAGATCAGGGCAGACAATGTGTCACTGATCAGCAAACGGGTGAGGATATTGGCCGAAGGCGCCAACGGACCCACCACCCGTGAAGCTGACCCGGTGCTGGAAGAACGGAAGATCCATGTTATACCTGATTTTCTGGCAAATGCCGGGGGTGTTGTATGCAGCTACTTCGAGCAGGTGCAAAGCAATATGAACTACTTCTGGGATAAGGATGAAGTGCTGGGCAAGCTCGATATGAAAATGACTTCAGCCTATCTTTCCGTTTCTGACTTTGCCAGGACCAACAAGCTGGGCATGAGGGATGCCGCCTATGTGATAGCCGTGAACCGTGTTGCCCAGGCATGCCATGACCGCGGCTGGGTTTAATCCGTATGGCAGTGAACTTCGTCTTCAGGGATTTCTCGGCCTTCGACGAAGGCTTCTTCACTTCTGACAACCCCATCAGCTATATCGGCACCGGATCACCGGGAGGGAAGGCTGGGGGACTGGCATCCATGTACCATGTGCTTCGCCGCGAGATCAACGCCGGGGAATTTCCGGGCGTCGAAATCTGCATCCCCAGGATGGTGGTGATCCTGACCGATGTCTTTGACGCTTTCATGAGTCAGAACGACCTGTATGGAATTGCCCTGTCCGATGAACCCGATGAACAGATTGCCATGGCCTTTCAGCAGGCTGAACTGCCTTTCGAGATACCCGGAATCCTGAGGAGGTTCATATCGGGCATCCACAGTCCCCTTGCGGTAAGGTCATCAGGAATCCTGGAGGATGCCATATCAGAACCCTTTGCAGGGGTGTATACCACCAAGATGACGCCCAATAACCAGCCCGATACAGACACCCGTTTCAGAAAACTGGTTGAGGCAGTCAAATTCGTCTACGCATCGACATTCTTCCGGGAAGCCAAAGAATACGTAAAAGCGACGCGGCATCGCACGGAGGACGAAAAAATGGGGGTCATTCTCCAGGAAGTGATCGGCCTTGCGCACGATAAAAGATTTTATCCTGACATTTCAGGCACAGCCAGGACTTTTAATTATTATGCCACTGGTCAGGCAAAACCGGAGGACGGGGTTGTCAATCTGGCGGTGGGCCTTGGCAAAACTATCGTCGACGGCGGAACAAGCTGGATATATTCACCTTCCTTCCCCAGGAAAGAAGCTCCCTTTAACTCGGTTGAGGACATGCTCAGGCTTACGCAGACTGACTTCTGGGCTGTCAATATGGGTGCTCCGCCGGATTATGACCCGCTGCATGAGAACGAGTTTCTTGTCAGGCCCGGATTGTCAGTTGCCGAAGAAGACGGCAGCCTGAAAATGTCCGTTTCGACTTACGATGCGGAGTCAGACAGGCTGTGGATGGGACTGGGCGGAGAAGGACCGCGGGTGGTCAATTTTGCCCCGCTGCTGGTGGCTGAGACTGTTCCGCTGAACAAGGTTATCAGAAGGATCATGCAGGTCTGCGAAAAGGCAGTCGGTGAAGCGGTGGAAATTGAGTTTGCGGCTAACGTGACCTGCCAGCCGGTGCGCTTCGGATTCCTGCAGGTGAGGCCAATAGCGGTTGCTGCCATGCAGATAAGCATACTTCCTGCAGAAGTTGCCGGTGAGGATGTGCTGGTGGCATCTGACCATGTGCTTGGAAACGGTATCCAGACTTCGGTCCGGGATATTCTATACGTTGACTACCGGCATTTTGATGAAAGAACGTCTTTTCAGGTTGCCGGAGAGATAGAGCGCATGAACCGGAAACTGGTTGCCGGCAGTCGTGGATATCTGCTTATCGGATACGGAAGGTGGGGCACCACAGACCCCCTGGCAGGCATACCGGTCAAATGGCACCAGGTATCGGGCGTCAGGGCTTTTGTGGAAGCCCCTGTTGAAAAAGCCTTTGTTGAGATCAGCCAGGGATCTCATTTTTTTCATAACATTTCCGGGTTCAGGGTCCTGTACTTCTCAATATTTCCCGGAAGCCGGGACCGGCTCGATGTGGAATGGATCAGCAGCCAGGAAGCGATTGAATCAGGACGCCATGTGCGGCACATCCGGTTATCACGGGATATGGTCATCAAAGCCGACGGAAGAACGGGAAAGGGAGTGATCCTGAGATGATCCGCGGTCTGAAAGGAATCAAAGCCCGCTACGAGGCACCAAGCGCATGAATGTACTTTTCAATGTACCGGCTTTTTTCTTTTGCCTTGTACTGCATGATGTACCTTGGATGCTCCAGGGCAATGACCTCCCTGAAAAAGCCATGCTTTTCGTTAAGCTGCCTGAGAAATGCCTCGTTCCTGCCTGTGCCCAGGCAATAGCAACAGCTTCTTTCAATGCCAAACGATAGCTGCCGCTGCAGGGTGTCAACGATAAAACCGAGCACTGCCTTCTGCAATGCCCTGCTGTCATAGTAATTGTAATTGACGACCCTGCCTTTCCTGTTCGTTACCGTAAAACCAAGGGGACAGATGGCACTGATGTAAAATTTTTTATAAAAAGCATCCACACCGCCAAAGGTTTCGATCATTTCATAAATGAAGGCGGAGGAAGGCTCATGGGTTGCTTTCCCGTCAATTTTTATGCCGCAGGCCGAAGACAGCCTTTTGGTATCGGTAAAGGGTATACCGGTGGCACCGGCCCCGTATCTCCCGGGATTGATCCCCAGGATAATGGTCCGTGAATGGCAGTCATCATAGAACCTTTCACAGAACTGTCCGATAACTGACATCACCTGCGGATCTTCCCTGTAAGGATTCATCACCTGAATACCGTCCGGCAGCTGCCCCCTGAATTCCAGCTGACGGTAAAATGCGGTTACCTTTTCACCGAAGGTCATTTCAATGACTTTTTTTACCGTTCACAAAGTTGAATAAAAAGACATTCACCTGTCTGATAATTGCGTACTTAAATTTAACAAACAGGCATTGGCCGGTCACTTGTGATAGTCTGATTACCGGGGAAACAGGCTGTGGTAAACAGTCTGAAATAAACTAATCAGGTCATAATGAATTTCTTATATTGATAAAATTTATTAAATTTGTTTGGATATCATTCTGTCATTCAAAGATCACGGCTTTTCCATGACAACCATTGACAATAAAGTGAAAAGGTGGTCAGGGGGACTGACACACCTGGCATCTGCCATTGTTTTGGCGCTTGTCACCCTGCCTGGCTGTGAAAAGGATGAGGAACCCAAACCTGAAGAAAAACCCAGGGTGACTCTCAGAGTAATTGTAGGTGAAGGTATTGAAGGCTACCCAAAACCAGGGACCTATGCCTATGACACAGGTATGAGTGTCAATTATGGTTTCCGGGCGCTGGATGACTATATCAACCTGATGGTGACACTGGACGGTAAACCGGTGGCGTCGGACAGCTCGTTCCTCATTCGCCGCGACCATGTTCTTCAGGCGCAGGCAGAAAGAAAGATCCTGTGGAAATTCGATGTCGATGTGCCCGGCTATTTTTGCGCGCCTGCGGTAGCATCCGATGGCACCATATATTTCAGCTCGGGCATGTACGCGGCACAGCAGGGAAAACTGTATGCCCTGAACCCCGACGGGAGCCTGAAATGGTCCTATACCCACACGACCACACTTTATTCCCCGGTGATCGGCGATGACAACAATATCTATATCCAGGATTTCTATGACAAGGTGATGTCTTTTACACCGGCAGGGGTCCTTCGCTGGTCATACAGCAACTATCCCACGGTTAATATCCAGAACGTGGGACAGCGTTGTCCTGCCATCGGGGCCGACGGAACCGTATACGTGTCGTCAGACGGCTTGTACGCCCTTGACCCCCTGAACGGAAACCTGAAATGGGTTTTTATGCAGAAAAGCTCGACAAAGGCCTCGCCATCCGTCGGGCCTGACGGAACCATCTATGCGGTCTTCAGCCAGGACCTGGTGACAGCCATCAATCCCGACGGTTCAGAAAAGTGGAATGTTTCCTTCACCTATCCGTGGGAAATGTCTTTTTCCACCCCTGCCATCGATGCCAGCGGGGTAATATATTTAAGCGCCGAGGCCCGTTATGAAGGCGTCGATCTTTCACATATCTATGCATTCAATGCCGACGGCACCCTGAAATGGAAATACCCCGTGGAAGGGGAAAGGTTTGTCAGGGCCTCACCGGTCATTGATGCAAACGGAAATATCATAATCGCCACCAAGGCAAATGAGATCGAAAATCCCGCCATGGTCATCAAATTATCACCTGCGGGTGAAAAGATATGGGACTTCACCATAACGAACGTGCATGTGACCGCTGATGATATCTACTGCACCCCTTCCGTCGCCAATGACGGTCTGATCTATGTCGCGGCTGAAACCGGTTACCTGTATGTGCTGAACCCTGACGGCAGCCTCAACGGCAGCTATGACCTGAGGACCGGCATCAACTGGTCGTCACCGGCCATCCTGAAAAGTGGCGTCCTGCTGCTGGCAGGCATGTTCGGCAGCAACTGGGAGGGAAGGATCCTGGCGGTGAAGATCAGCAGCGACGGTTATGCTGAATCACCCTGGCCAAGGTTCCGCCATGACAACAGGAACTCCGGACGCTACTTCTTCCCATAAAAAGCCAAGGGCGTAAGAAGTGAGAGGGTCATCATCAGACAGCTGCCTGTGGCACTGGGCTGATCAGTAATGGCTTGATCCGTCCCAGCAATGCGTGCAGAGTTTCTGCTTTGGCAGGCCGATGGCTTCCACCAGATCATCCAGCTTCTGATAGGTAAGTGAGGTGAGGTTGAGGTTTTTCCTGATCTGTTCGACCATTTCATGGTATTTGCCGTTGCCTGGGTCGGAATACTCTTTCATGTCTGCATCGCTCTTACCTTCAAGCTGAAGCACTGCCTTATGTGTGGCAAGATCAAGGTTTGAGCGCGAACGGCTGAAATTCAGGAATTCACAGGTGTAGGTAAGGGGGGGACAGGCAATGCGCATGTGAATTTCGGCAATGCCGGCATTGTGCAGGTCACGCACGTTGTCTTTCAGCTGGGTGCCGCGCACTATGGAATCGTCAAGGAAGATCCCCTTTTTGCCCTTTACGACAGACTGGTTGGGTATCAGCTTCATCCTGGCCACAAGATCGCGCGTTTCCTGTGCCTGGGGCATGAAACTCCGCGGCCACGTCGGAGTGTACTTTGCATAAGGTCTTTTCAGCGGAATCCTGGTCACACTGCTGTATCCCATGGCATGTCCGATGCCTGAATCCGGAATGCCCGCCACAAAGTCAGCTTCAACCCTGTCTCTCCTGGCAAGGGCAGCCCCGCAACGGTACCGGCACTCGTCAACATTGATGCCCTCGTAGAATGAGGGCGGATAGCCGAAATAAACCCACAGAAATGCACACACCTGCATAGTGTCATTCGGCTCCCTTAGTTGTTCGTAACCATCCACCGTGAGCCTGACAATTTCACCGGGACCAAGGTACTTTTCAACTTCATAAGAAAGATTTGGAAATGAGCAGGTTTCAAAAGCCACCGCCCAGGAGTCTTCCTTTCTGCCCAGAATCACAGGGGTGCGCCCCAGCTTATCCCTTGCCGCGATAATACAATTCTCTGTCAGGATCAGCAGTGAACATGAGCCTTTGATGCGGTCGTACACATTTTCAATGCCTGACACGAAATCATCGCATTCAGCGATCAGCTTGGCAATCAGTTCAGTGGGATTCACAGAGCCCTGGCTTGTTTCTGAAAACGTCTGATGTTTCTTCAGAAAGTAGGCTTCCAGTTCGTCAAGATTGACAATCTTACTGACTGTCACCACGGCAAAGCGCCCAAGGTGCGTCGTTACCTGTATAGGCTGGGCTTCGGTGTCGCTGATTACACCTATGCCGGAAGTCCCTGTGAACCCGGCCATATCGCTTTCGAACTTGTTACGGAAATAGCCGTCTTCCAGGCTGTGAATGGCACGCTGAAAACCATCCGTCTTTGAAAAGAAAGCCATCCCGGCCCTTTTTGTGCCCAGATGAGAATGGTAATCGGTACCATAAAACACATCGGCAACACAATCATTCCTGGAAATACAACCGAAAAATCCACTCATATAAATCAGCAGATAAAGGTTTTTATGAAAGGTAAATGTAAAAAAACTATCCA
>JAXDCR010000179.1:0-6813 GCA_034677845.1 Bacteroidales bacterium
AACCTGTTGAGTGAAGCAAGACGACTGATGTACCCTGCTTTTGCCTGAAACAGGTTCTGTTCGGCATGCCTGCGGTAGAAGTAGCTTCCCCACTGTATCAGCCCGTGCAGGTAATCGTTGTTCCTCAGATAAGCCCCGGCAGACAGACCCGCCGATAGGTACGGACGCTCCTTGTATTGCCCCCATTCCTTTCCTCCGGTCAGCTCCAGCAGTATACCGTACGGTACATCCTCCGTCCTTCCGAAGGTATAGATCAGGTTGTCCTTTCTGAATCCCTGACGCGAAAGAGCAAGACCGAACAACAACTGCCGCCTGTCCTGGTATTCATGCAAATAATCCTGCCGTGTCGCCGGTCCCCTCTCAAATTCAGCCATATATACCTTTGCCGCCAAAAACAGGTTTGTCTGCACGCCTGCTGTCTTTTCCCCTCCGACATGGAACATCCGTCCCGCCCAGCAGTCTGTCTTCAGATACTGCAGGGGAACATCGGCGAGCATGGTGTCGGCAAAGACAATATTGGTTGTGGTGGAAGTCATCTGAAAACTGGCGGAACCCGCATAGGCCAGTTCCCTTGTTTTAAAATCCCTGTATGCTTCCATCCGCAGTGACGTGTTACCGGCACGCCGGGTAAGATCAACCTCTGTGGTGATGAAACTTCCAAAAATATTGGAGATGCCATAGTTAAGTCCGTAACCGGCAACCGGCCTTTCCCCGGCATCCCAGAACAGGGTTGACGTCAGCTGATGACCGGTGCCAAACAGGTTCAGGTTCCAAATTCCCACATTGCCCACGTCAACGTCTCTGATCTCCCCTCCGAAACCGATGGACCAGTTGTCCTTGATCAGCAGCAGCAGGTCCGCCGAGTCAGCGGAAGAAGGGACAGGGCGGACAATAAAGCGGGCATCCATCACATAGGGAAGACTCCTGAGCAGCCGTTCATTTTCAGCCAGCAGCACTGCATCGACCTTATCACCGGCTTTCAGCAGTATGTTTCTCCTGATTGTCTTTTCACCCGTATAGGTGTGCAGGGTGTTTCCTGCCCGTTCTATCCATGAACCGGACACATACAAAGTGTCTGTCACGGAGGGTGCGAACAGGTTCACCCTTCGGACGGTTACACTACGGATGACCATTCCCTCGTACCGGCTCAATCCGCTTATCACCTGTGATTCCCTTTCACTGCCTGAAAGGGTGGTGGTGTCCCTGAAAATGAGCCTGTAGAGTTGGTCCCGTAAATGAGTCTTTCCCTGTAGGCTGTCTGTACCGCTATCGGCAGATTTGACATTGCCGCTGACCTCAGGGATTGCCAGACGGGATGGCGCGAGGCTGTCTCCCGTTTCTGGCAGACCGCCAGCATAATCCGGGGTGTCGGCAGCACCCTGCTGGGCACTGACCGGCAGGACTGACAGTATGACAGACAGCACACCAAACGCCCGTATGATCCCTTTTATCACAGGTATGAGGCAGATAAGTGAAAAAAAATTGCACGACAGATCCTGGTCAGGATGCTCCAATCACTTTATGCGGATGATAGCAAAAATAACAAATTTTTGGGCTGCATGCCTTCTGCACGGTGACCTGAGGGTCAAAAATCGGGGATGCGGCCGTTTTTACATGATGATGCAGCTATGCTGGCCAAACAATACTATATTTACATCGAATTTAACGGGCTGATCCCGGGCACCGCATGCCTAAAGGCTATATCAGGCCGTCATCCGGCAATGTCTCATGCAACAGTGGTTGAAAAAGTCACTTAACGCTTTTAAATACCTGGCATTCCTTGCCGCAGGAGTGCTGGTTTTCTGGCTGGTGTACAGGGACGAGCCGGTGCACCGGTACATGGAAGCCTTCAGGGACCTTAAATACGGATGGATCTTGGTGTCCATCCTCCTCGGTGTGCTTTCTCAAATCATCCGTGCGCTGCGCTGGAATATGCTTATAAGTCCCCTTGGTCATAAACCCCGATTTATAAATACTTTTTTGTCTGTCCTCATACTTTATTTTATAAACCTGCTTCTTCCCAGGGCAGGGGAGGTTTTCCGGTGCACAACCATGAGCCGGTACGAAAAAATACCGTTCGTCAAGCTGGTTGGAACTGTATTTGTCGAACGCCTGGCTGATATGGTTGCGCTTATGGTCATTTGCGTGACCATAATTACCCTGCAGTTGGGCGTCTTCAGGCAGTTTCTGACCGAGCACCCGGAAATATCCGCCAACATCCGCCGGTTGTTGTCGCTGAGCAACCTGCTGTTGCTGGGTTCCTCCGTTATCCTGTTGATCGTTTTGTTTTTATGGTATCGCAGGCACAGAATGCGCCAGGCGGAACGTAAAGGAGGCATCCTGACCGGCACGCTGAGGGCATGGAAACATAATCTTCTCGAAGGCATACGGACCATCGGCCGGCTGGAGAACAAATGGCTTTTCATCAGCCATACCGCATGCATATTCCTTTTATGGCTGCTGATGCTGTATGTCGTTTTCCTGGCTTTTGAACCCACCTCACACCTGTCAGTGATGAGCGGGGCGGTCACGTTCATGATGGGGGGACTTGCCATGCTGGCTCCGGTGCAGGGAGGAATTGGACCCTGGCATTTCATGGTTTACGAAACCCTCTTTATCTACGGTATCGACAAGGCCGACGGCAAGGTCTTTGCCCTGATCGCCCATGCCACGACAAATCTGATCTATCTGGTACTGGGACTGCTGGCACTGGTGATCATCCCGCTTATCAATTCAAGGAAGGCTTAAAAACAACCCTGTAACCGTTCCCATACCCGCGTGGCACAAGGCTCCCTCATCGTGCCGTGCGAGGATCCGATGACAAAGACGGAATGATGACTGCACCGGCGCTGCTCTGTGCCTTATGCCCCCTGTCTTCCGATTTGAAAAAATGTAGGCATCAATGAAATGCAGTTTGCCATAAAAACACTATCTTGTAATTGTCATGACAACCCACTTATAAAAACAATTAACTCATTCATTATGAAAAGATTTATACTTTTTACCATCATGCCGGCCTTCTGGCTTTCTTTCTGTGACATTTGCCCGGCACAGTTCTCCAAAGAAGGCCCGCAGGTTGAGACTTTCTATTCAGTCATCGATGACTCCGAGCAACCCTACTCTCTTTACCTGCCGGAAGGTTTTGACGTGAACAAAACCTATCCGCTTGTCATCATGCTGCACGGTGCCGGTTCAAACCACAGGCTTGCCCTCAGAAGGGTATTCGGGAAAAGCAATTTTCCGGGTGAAAACGACACGGAAGCATCGCGATACTTTCCGGAATGGGAGGATGTGCAATATATTGTGGCAGCTCCCTATGCCCGTGGTACAATGGGGTACCAGGGGATCCCGGAAGCAGACGTTATGCGGGTCATCGAGGAGATCAAGAAGAATTTCAACATAGATGAAAACAGGGTTTACCTGACCGGCCTTTCCATGGGGGGCGGAGGAACCCTGTATATCGGACTGTCGCGTCCCGGCTTATTTGCCGCCATTGCCCCGGTTTGTCCCGCCCCTCCGGGAGATGCTTATGACCTGATGGGCAATGCCCTGAACCTTCCCGTGGCCATTTTCCAGGGAGGTGCCGACGGTCTTGTCCGGCCCGAAGGAACCAGACAGATCGTCAGTGAACTGAGGGATGCCGGCACCCTTGTGGAATACCAGGAATTTCCGGGAGTGGGACACAACGTATGGGAGAATGCTTACGCAAACGGCAACATTTTCAAATGGTTTGACAATATCAAAAGAGATCCCTTCCCTCAGAGGGTGAGATATACCACCCGGTGGTACAAATACAATTCAGCATACTGGGTGCTGATCGACAAAATGACCCCCGGTACGCTGGCTACCATTGATGTGCAGTTCACATCCGAAAATGTGCTGCAGGCAAAGACAACCAACCTGGAAGCCTTTACGCTGGAGCTGAAAGATCACCCCCGGTTAAACCCGGCAAAACCTCTTACAATTTCAGTGAACGGCCAGCAGGTCGTCTCTTCACCCAAGTACAACCATTCCTTCGTCCTGAGGGATGGCAAGTGGGTTGCTGAAAAGTACCTGGCCTCGTCGGCCCAGAAGAGGAAGGGACTGGAAGGACCCATGGCCGAGGCTATCTACGACAGGCATGTCTACGTGTACGGCACGGGTGGCAACCCGTCGACCGAGGAACTGAACCGCAGAAGGGCAGAGGCCACGCTGGCAGCCAACTTCTCGGGAGGCATGATGAGCAGCGGCGGTGGCACGGCGGTCAATCCTCGGGTCATTTCAGACAAACAGATAAGAGACAGCGACTACGCAAGCTCAAACCTGATCCTTTTTGGCACCAGAGAAACAAATGCGGTCATTGAGAGATTCAGTAATCAGCTGCCCATGCAGCTGAACACTGAAGCCAGCGGATACGGCCTTGTTTATTGCTTTCCGGTGAACGGCCATTATGTCGTGGTCAGCTCAGGCATACCGTTTTGGACAACACCGCCGGCACCGGACCGGAGCACCGTCCCCTCTGCCGCCCCCGCAACCCCTGCAACACCTGCCGCCCCTGTGGCTGCTCCTGCTGCTCCTCCTGCCGCACCGGCGGCTACTGCCCCTGCCGCTGCTGCCGCACGCACGGGAGCTGCCGCACCGGCAGTTGCCGCACCTGCCCAGCCGGTGAGAACCACCGTCAATTTCGGCAGCGGAACCGGTGCCAGAGCCCTTATCGGAATGAAGGACTTTCTTTTATTCAAAGAAAACAACAGCAATGTGATTGCCTCAGGGTATTTCACGGGAGACTGGAAACTGCCGGAGGAGGAGCTTAAGAAGCTTGAGGCATCAGGGGTTGTGACAATCACCGCCCAGAAGTAATTGATGTTCCCTCAGGATCCTGCCGGGTGATTCATTCTTTCCGTCAGGCATGGTACCGGCAGACATGTTCTCATGCCTGCCGATTTTTTATCGTACGGATCCGGCACATTTCAGAATACTTTCCCACAGCAGGGATGCCGTTTTCTCCCATGTGAACTTTTCCCGCTGTGCCCTTGATTTTTCAATCAGGCCCTGCCTGAGGGCAGGATCAAGGTAAACTGATTTCATGGCTGATTTGATGGAATCAACCGAGGAAGGGTTGACGTACAGCACAGCGTCCCCTCCGACTTCGGGAAGGGAGGTGACACCGGAGGCAATGACCGGTGTGTCGCAATACATGGCTTCCAGCAGGGGTATTCCAAATCCTTCGAAATGTGATACATACACAAGCGAAAGGGCTGATGCGGTGATGTCAACCAGGTCCGTATCCGAAACCCTGCCGGTGAAAATGACATCTTCCCTGTACCTGCACTGGTCAAGAGCCTGCTGCATCTCTTCGGTCCACCATTTTCTTGAACCGACGATAAGAAGCTTGACGTTGCTGGAAACTGATTGTTTGAAAGCGCCGAAGGCCTTTATCAGGTTGCCGAGGTTTTTTCTCGGGTGGATCAGTCCGATAAAGAGGAAATACGGGCAGCCCCTGGCGAACTTTTCACGGGTGAGGGACTGCTTATCCGTGCTGACGGGATGAAATGTTTCCGTGGCCCCGTTATATACCACGTCGACACGGTTGCTTTCATAGTTAAAATACGATACGATGTCACGTTTGCTGAACTCTGATACGGTGACGATACGCCGGGCCTTTTTCACATAGCGGGGAAAAAAATAGTTATAGTACATCAGGTGCACATGCCATGGAATGAACTCGGGAAGATGGAAAAAGTTGAGGTCATGTATGACGGGAAGTGATATCACGTTGGTGCCCAGCGACAGCCAGCCGTCGGGCGACAGGAAAAGATCGGCGTTGTATTTCCTCAGCACACGCGGCACGCACTTTTCAAAGAAAGCATACCACAGCAGGGGATGCCGGGCAGGAGGGAATCCGTTGACAGGAATGATGTTGTCGGAAAAAATGAACTGATCGCTGTGCTTCCTGTCAAAAATAAAAATAAACCGGTGCTCCGGATGTTCACGGGTGATGATCCGCAGGGTCTCGCATGCGAACCTGCCCATGCCTTCCAGCTTTTCCGGCAGGAGCAGCCGTGTGTTGACAGCAATTTTCATATGCAGCCGGTGGCCCGGATTTATGCCTGATGTTCGGGCCTGAGCAGGTCATGGAGGGTTTTCACCGGTGTAAAGGTAGTTGTCGGCACCTCGACAAAGACCGTGTTCCAGTCTGACATGGACCCGTTCCATAGCCCCGGCAGTTCCAGTGCCCTCAGTGGCTTTCCGTTTCTGAACTTTTTAGTTATGAGTCCCGTTTCCTCATCCACGTACTTTCGCAGGTCGAACTTTCCGCCCCTGTAATCCTTAACGCCGCATACAAGATCGACGGGATTGAAGTGGGTGGCGCTGTTAAACATGGCCTCCTGTTCAGGGTTCCTGTGGTTTATCTGGGTCGATTCGACAATTTGCAGCGACTGGCTGCCGTCGGCATGCTGAACCCAGAAAGGTCCTCCGCCCGGCTCACCTTCATTCTTCACCATACCGCAAACGCGGATCGGCCGGTTCAGTTTTTTCCGCATGGTGTCAACCAGAAGTTCTTTATTGGCCAGGATTTTATTGCTAAGTGATAAACCAAGCTCTTCACGGAGAAACCGGTGAATGTCATTGATAAGCCGTGGGTCAACCTGCTCCTTGTTTTCAAGCTGTCTCAGGTAGTCATGGGTTCGCTGCTGGTAGCTGATCAGAAGTCCCGCCAGCGCTTTCTTATACTTGTACGTGTCGCTCTTTCCCTTGTCCGGAGCCACATTGTCAATATTCTTGATGAAGATGACATCGGCCCGGATGTCGTTAAGGTTCTCAAGCAGTGCC
>JAXDCR010000180.1:0-12840 GCA_034677845.1 Bacteroidales bacterium
GGATGACATAGTTCTTTTCGGGTCGATGTACGCGGTGACCGCCGAGATCCGTCCCAAGCTGCTTGAACTGATCAGGGAGGCCAACCGGAAAAAGGCAATTGTCATTTATGATCCCAATTTCAGGAAAGTGCACCTGCACAGCCTGCCTGTTCTCAAGCCGCTGATTCTCGAGAATTTTACCCATGCGGATATTGTCAGGGGCTCGAATGAGGATTTTTCATTCATACTTGGTGCGGATCATGCCGATGAGGCTTACGGTGAAATAAGGCAATACTGTTCCAATCTGCTTTACACTGTCAACACGGGCGGGATATTCGTGAGAACCAAAAAGCTGAGCAAAACCTACCCGGTGAGGACAATTCAGGCTGTAAGCACCATAGGGGCGGGGGATAATTTCAATGCCGGAGTCGTTTACTCATTGTACAAGTATAACATCCGGCATGCCGACCTGCAGGACCTGGATGAGAAAATGTGGGAGCTCATAACCTTCCATGCAGTTGAATTTGCCACCCATGTATGCCTGAGTTATGAAAACTACATATCCGCGGCTTTCGCCGGGAAATACCGTTTACCTTCATAGACCGGAGCAACGGTCTGCTTTCATTTTCTGACCAGCCTGTCGATGGCTTTCAGCTGTTCATCTTCCAACATGCGGCCGTCATGCAAAAGGGTGGTGATAATGGTTGCCCGGGCAGCGGTTTCAAGCACTTCAATCCGGTCGAATGCGGTAAGCAGGTCAGGTCCCGTACAGACGACACCATGATTCTCAAGAAGGATCACGTTTGCTGAAAGGCAGGCTGCCGCCACGTTGTCAGCCAGCTGACGGCTTCCCATAATCGCATAGCTTGTTTTGACAACATGGCCAAGAACTGCGTAGGTCTCGGACAGCAACCTGATGTTGATCTCCTGTTGCATGGCGGTAAAGAGCGATGCCAGCGGGGGATGGGCATGGATGATGGCTCCCACCTCCGGGCGCTTTTGATAGACGCCCAGATGCATGGAACTTTCAATGCTTGGCTTAGTTCCGGGAAGGCAGTTTTCTTCCTGCGGGATGTAAATCACCTGGTTGCTTTTCATGCGGGCTTTGTCTGTGGATGAAGGGGTGATCAGCATCCCTTTGCCGGCCCTGGCACTAATGTTACCGCCAAGGCTTGTCGTCAGGCCCCTGCTGTAAAGCCTGCGCATGAAACAGGCAATTTCTTTCCTTAGCTCTTCCAGGTCTGGCATGGTGCGGTATTAAACATCGCTTACGATATCCGCGACACTGTTGAGGATAAACTTTGGCCTGTAAGGATATAGGCTTACTTCACGGATGGAAGTGATGCCGCTCAGCACAAGACAGGTGTCAATTTCCGATTCAATGCCCGCTATTATATCCGTATCCATCCGGTCACCGATAATTATGGATTCCTCGGTGCCGCATCCGATTTTTTTAAGCGCATTGCGCATCATCAGCGGATTTGGTTTCCCGATAAAGTAGGCAGTCCTCCCGGTGGCGATCTCCACCGGCGCGATGAGTGATTTGGTGGCGGGCACAATGCCCTGTTCTCCTGGTCCCGTTATATCGGGGTTGGTTCCAATGAGACGGGCACCCTTCATCACAAGGTTGATGGCCTTTTCAATCATCTCATAGGAATAGGTGCGTGTCTCGCCGATTACCACATAATCCGGGTTTATGTTATTCCTTGAATAGCCGACATCGTAAAGGGCGTTGATGAGTCCCGCATCCCCTATCAGATACACGCTTCCCTTTGGCTGCTGCGAGCTCAGAAAGGCTGCCGTGGCCAGGGCGCTTGTATAAAACGCATCCTTATCCACATGAATTCCCATGCGGTCCAGTTTTTCCTTCAGCTCAACCGGGGTTCGTTCGCTTGAATTTGTCAGAAAAACGAATTTTTTGTTCGTATTGGATAACCAGCTGACAAATTCAACAACCCCGGGCAGGAGCCTGTCGCCGTGGTACAGCACTCCGTCCATATCGATGATGAACCCGTTCTTTCTGGCAATCATGGCTATCTGTTCATTCATACCCCGGAAGTATTTGGTTGTTCAAAAATAGACAAAAATCTGAACTTACGGCAGCCCGACAGGGAAGGCAACCGGTTTTGCCTTTCATGAAAAATGCGTAACTTGTCGTTTGAATGGACAGGGTATGGAGATGAAGGAAGCCCGATACTATGAAAAAGAAGGGGAAGGCGTGAAGTGCCTGTTGTGTCCGCACGGTTGTCATATCAGGGAAGGCAATGCGGGCATCTGTCGGGTAAGGCGTAACCTGAAGGGCAGATTGATAGCGGAAAGTTACGGCAGGCTGTCTTCCATACATTTTGATCCGGTGGAGAAAAAGCCGCTGTACCATTTTTTCCCCGGAAGAACAATCCTTTCGATCGGCAGTGCGGGATGCAACATGCGCTGCAGGTGCTGCCAGAACTATGGAATATCGCAGTCCCCCGTCGGTGGCCTCGGCATGGCAAAAGCTCATGAGGCAACCGACATCATCCGGATGGCAAGGGGCGATGCGGATAACATCGGCATTGCCTACACATACAATGAACCTGTCATAAGCATTGAGTTCATGACGGACGTTGCCAGGCTGGCCCATGCAGAAGGCCTTAAAAATGTAATTGTGTCAAATGGCTATGTTAATCCTTCTCCCATGGAAGAGATCCTGTCGCTCGCGGATGCCTTCAACATAGACCTGAAAGGATTTTCTGAGGATGTGTACACGGCTTTTGCCGGGGCACGTCTTGAGCCCGTTCTGCAGACGCTGAGGAAAATCAGGCAATCAGGCCGGCATCTTGAGATCACCTGCCTGGTTGTCCCTTCCGTCAACGACGGGGAGGAGTCATTTGCCGAAATGGCTGAGTGGATCGCAGCCGAGCTTGGCAGGGAGACCATCCTTCATTTATCGCGCTATTACCCGGCATTCAGGATGGCCGTTCCGTCCACTCCGCCGCAGACACTGGAACGTTTGTACCGGCTGGCGTCTCAGAAGCTGGATTATGTGTATGTAGGCAACATAAACATGGGGAATTACCAGGATACCCGCTGCAAAAGTTGCGGCAGAACATTGATACGGCGTTCAGGGTACCGCGTCAGCATGGAGGGACTGAATCCTGACGGAAGCTGTACCGCCTGTGCCAATGCTGTGGTCACAATGAACTAGATGCGGGCAACCGGGCATTCACCAATCAGGAATGAAGAAATGCAAAAAAAGGTGTCCCTTGGGAGACACCTTAATTTTATCAGCCAAGACAGATTATGCTGTTAGAGCCTGCGTCCGGGGGCAAAGAAATCATTCTGCATTCTCCGAAATGTCTGTCCCCTTCCGTAATTGGGAGTCCTGCCGTTGAAATCGTAAAAGGGAGCTCCCATCCATCCGTATCCGCGGAAGCGGCCTGAATTGTACTGCTGCTTCTGCTCATCAGTCAGCACGTTAAGGATGTTCTGCTGCAATGCAAAGCGTTTCTTGGACAGATCCGTTTCAAGTTTTCCGATTTCGTCGTATTTCTTGTTGACCTGGTCCATATCTACCTTATCGGCAGACTGTAGTTTCTGAAGCTCTGCCCTTTTTATGGCAAGGTCATTCCTTATGGCGGTGACCTCTTTCTGGTAAGCACTTTGCAGCTCCCGGATCTTCTCCTGCTGCTCATCGCTCAAATTCAGCCCGTAAGGCTGTAATCTTCCTCCCCTGTTAAAGGTCGTGTCCTGTCTGAATCCAAACCTCGGCTGAGCAATTGCACCTGTGGAAAGGACCATCAGAACCATTGCCAGCATGATCTTGGCAGTCAAAATAATATTGCGTTTCATACGGTAAAAGTTAAAGATTTCAATATTCACTATCCGGGTTCCTGCAAAAACCGCAGGTTAAATTCCGGTGTAAAATTAATGCAATAACCTCATTTTCACCCGTATTTTAACTTTTATTAAGAATTTTTAAGAATGGTGGATTGTTTGAGCAGATATAGAGCCTCCTCGTTGTCTTTTTCTTCTGTCAGATCAAACACGCTGATTATTTCTTCTCCGCGTCTTACCTTGCAGTTACCGGTGAAGGCCTTGACTTCCTCCTTGCTGAAGCTGGCAGACAGCATCCTGCCGAAGGTGAATTCCTGGACATCCCTTGTCTGTCCTTCCAGGTAGTTGGAATTGTATCGCACGAGTTCCGCAAGACCCTCTACCGGTCCCGCCGACAGATGAAATCCGTTCCTTCCTGAGGACACTTGCTTCACGCCGAGTTCTTTCCCTCTCATGTGAAGCATGTTCCTGAGACTGCCGGAAACAGCCTCCGACGGGTCAGTTTTACCGATGAACTGATTCCTGGCTGCCTGCCAGGAGAGATTGCCCCTCAGGGTGAAACTGACGATTGACCTTCCGGTTGCCGTAAAATGGTTCAGTTGCATGGGATGGAAGCCGTTTACAAGCCAGATCCGCCTGCCCCCTTCCTCCACTTCAGCGCAGTAGGTCCCACCGGCAAGCTTTTCAATCCTGCTGCTGCTCCATTTCTGGTTCAGCTTTTCAGGGTCATACTGCTGATAGCGCCGGAGGAACTCATGTCCGCCCAGTACCAGGTTTTTAGCCGGTTTTTCTCCATAAATCCGGATGAATTGTTCAACAGCCCGGGGAGACATGTTTTCAAGGGCATGTGTGCTGAGCAGGTTGATTACCCCGTAATGCTTTGCCATCAGATTGAACTGTCGCAGGTAAGTTGCTGAGAGAATGCGTGCGTCGGCAACAATGAAACCGAAAGCATCAATCCTCTCCGTCATCAGTTCAAGTATGTCCTTAAGCTTATCCAGTTCAACCTCCGAGGTGATCTCCGGCTTTATGAAAAAGAGAAACTCGTGCCGCAAGGCCGGTGCTTGAGGGTTACGGTAAAATTCCCTGTATGTGACCTGCTGGTCGCGCGCCAGTCCTGCATAGTACACGACAAGATTTATCAGATTGTTATGATCCATAACGGTGCATTGAAAGTTTTACTGTCTAAAAGTAATTATTGTGGCATCATTATTGCACAAAGTTTTTGAAATATTGCGTTCATAAGTTTCTGTTTTATGAACGTGCCTGAAAAGGGAAGATCAGTTATATTTATCTCCGGAAGATTGGGTGCAAGGCAGAAAAGAACAAACACCGGGTTAACCATTCAGGGGATTGCACGTATAGATGTTAAAAGACCAAGATTGATCGAAATGGAAGAAAGAAGTAAAAAAATAGCCATGTTGAATGCCAAGGATGATTACAACCGGATCACACTCAAGAAATCCTGGTCTGATGCCAGATCTGCACTGAAAAAGCTAAGACATGGCCGGCTCAGGCTTTCCTTTGAGGAAGGCTGGAACAGAGGTGCAAGAATAACAAGGGAACTTCTTTTTGAGGGTTTTCATTTCAGCCGATCCTGCTGAAACGGGTTTTTACCGCTGCAGTCGCATGAACTGGCAGGCAGTCGCCGCAATAGGATGTTTTTGACCGGGGTTTTCGGTTGTCGGCATGATTTTCATTCAATTATCTTAAGTTCGGTTCTCCGGTTCTGGGAACGGTTTTCTTCCGTATCATTGGGCGCCACCGGAAGCTTCATACCATAGCCGCGGTAGATGATACGACTCTCGTCAATGGAAGCCTGAATCAGGTAATCGGCAACTGTCTTTGCCCTGTTTTCGGACAGTCGCTGGTTATATTCAAGGTTTCCTGTGTTATCCGTATGACCGCTAATCTCAATTTTTATGGCAGGATTCTCTTTCAGGAAGTCGACAACTTTCATCAGTTCTATCTCGGATTCCTTCTTCAGAGTGAATGAATCGGTTTCGTAGAAGACATTCTTAAGTATGATGCTGACTCCTGCCTTCAACGGATGCAGGGGAATATCCTTAAGAAAAGGGTGATCGGCATAATAGATCCCCTTCATTGAAAAATTTTCAGAATAAAATAAATAACCGTCTTTTGATACATTCAGCAGGAAGTTGTGGTCAGTGGGTATGCTGACCAGAAATTCACCGGTAATGCTGTCTGATTGTGACCTGTTTGTCTCTTTCCTGGTCTCCAGGTCGATCAGTTCAAAGGTGGCTTTCAGGGCCTTCCTGGTGGCTGCGTCAAAAACCCTGCCTTTCATGTAGGTAACCATGTCCGGCCTGTCCTGCTGCGGAAGTTCAAAGATAAAAATGTCTTTGCCGTTTTCCTGCTGCATATCGGAGGAATAATATGCCCGGTCGCCTCTGGAGTTCACGACAAGTCCCATTTCGTCACGGTGAGTGTTAATGGGGTACCCCAAATTGATTGCCTTGCCCCACTGCCCGTTCTCATTGAGTTGCGAGATGAACAGGTCATAACCCCCCAGACCCACCTGTCCGTCGGAGGAGAAATAGAGCGACTGGCCGTCAAGATGGATGTAGGGTGACAATTCCTCCCCGTCCGTGTTTATGGAATCTCCCAGGTTCACCGGCTCTGTCCACCTGTCGCTTTCATCGAGGCGGGTGACCCATATGTCATGCTGGCCTTTGCCTCCGGACCGGTCACTTGAAAAATAAAGGGTGCGCCCGTCAGCAGAAAGTGAAGGCTGTGTCTCACGGAATGCTGTGTTGACCGGTTTGCCCATGTTCCGCGGAACAGACCACGTGTCTCCCTCCCTTGTGCTGAAATACAGGTCGCACCGTCCCACCGCGTCGCTGCGGTTACATGCCGTAAAGACCATGAAGCGGCCGTCGCCTGATATTGTCTGTGCTCCTTCGTTATCTTTCGAATTCAGGGGACTCCCGGCATTGGTCATCACACCCCACTGACCGTCTTTCCAATGGCTTATGAAAAAATCCTCCTGCATGCGCATGCTGTAGCTTTCAAGCTTTATCATGCGGGTGATGACAAGGATCTGCTCATCTGCCGAAAGGCTCGGCCAGTATTCGTCATTTGCGGTATTGATGGCAGGTCCAAGGTTCACGGGTTTGAAATCCACCGGATTGCTTTTTGCCTGTATGGAGAATATGCACCGGACAATGCCGTCTTTTGCTTTTTCAGCCTGTAGCTTATTTTCAATGTTGAAACCAAGGTATTGCTCATAGCTGATTTTGGCTTCCTCATACATTCCTTCCCTGTACTGAAGGTTTCCAAGCCGGATATAACCGTAAGGGTAATAGCCCGGATTCATCTGAAAGGCTTTGCGGTAGTAATCAATGGCATCAAGGGGCTTATGTGCATCCTCATAAACCTCGGCCAGCACAAGGTAAGCTTCGAGAAAACCAGGATCCTCGTTTATGGCGGCCAGGAACTGTTTTTCGGCATCGGCGTACTTGTTAAGGTTGTAACTGCGCAGGCCCTGGTTGTATGCATCGATGGCCTTCCTTGATTTTGTTGTAAAATTGGACTGTGATTGCAGTCCCGTGCCGGGGAATATGACAGCAGCAAGCAGGATTATGATACGCAGGTTTCTCATGAGATGGCTGGCTACGTATATAACGGATCAGTTCTTTACAAATTTTGTGGTAAGCAGGTTATTGCCTTCCCGGATAAGAATAACGTAAATCCCTCTGGTGAGATTTCTGGTTTTCAGAAGATGCATATCCGAATCGGAGGATCTGGATAAAAGAATCCTGCCGGAAGCATCGATCAGGTAAAGGTCGTACGTGCTGCCGGAAGGGTGATGATAAACAGCTACTTCATCCTGTGAAGGACCGGGCGTCACAGTGATGCTGCTTTCCCCGTCCGGGTCAATGACGGTTTCATATACACCCGCCACGTCAAGCAGCAGCCACTTGCCCGGGTCTATCTGCAGTTCCCTGACTTGCCCGGGAAGGTAAAGCTGCCAGCTTTCAAAGTTGGTCTGCTGCCTCCTTGTTATCAGAGTATCCTTTCCGTTCACGTTGACCCTGAAATCAACCAGCAGGTTGAAAAGAGGGGTAGATGAAGAAGTAGTCTGCAGGGTGTTGATGTAAAGTGTATCATTCCTGTGCATCCATGTACAGGTAAGGGTTGGGAAACCTTCTCCGAAATACCACTGGTCAAAGAACGGTCTGAAATCCTTTCCGCTGTTTTCCTCCAGAATCTGTCTGAAGTCATTTCCTGTTGCCGTACCATGTCTGTATCTGACAAGAAATTCCTTCAGTATGCTGAAAAACAGGCTGTCACTGCCCAGCTCATGCCGGATCATGTGAACGATGGCAGCTCCCTTTTTGTAAGACAGGCGGTAGTCGAATATTCTGTCTGCGTTGCCGGATGCATCTTGAATCGGCACATAAATGCTTCCGCCATCCTCATACTTCGAATAGCGCTGTGCGTTGCGCATCCAGCGGTCGGCATCCTCCTGCGTCAGAAGGTACTGGTTGGCAATGTATTCGGCATAGCTTGCCAGGCCCTCATTGATCCATATATCCTGCCAGGTGGCACAGGTCACATAATCGCCGAACCACATATGGGCCAGTTCATGACTGACAAGGGTAAAAGAAAAGTCATCAAGGGTTGTCATGGTCTGGTGTTCCATACCTCCTCCGCTCGGCACTATGCAATGTCCGTATTTTTCCTTCATAAAAGGGTAAGGTCCGAAAAGCCGTGAGAAAAGACCCAGGAACTTTGCGGTCATGTCAATATCATATTTGTTCTGTTCAAGGAAAATGTCGTTATCGTAAATAAAATTCTGGATCAGCAGGGAATCTTCCTTGTTGCCAATATTGGCATAGAAGCTGTAATCCTTGTAACGGGCAACGGCAAAGGAGATCAGGTAATAGGCGACAGGATAGCGGCTTTTCCATTCATACCTGACCTTGTTGTCCGGCAGAGGCACCGTGGCGGATAACAATCCGTTTGACCCGGCTTTGAGATCCTCGCGGGTTGTAATGAAGACATACACGGAATCAGCCTTGTCGGAAAGGACCTGTTTGCAGGGAAACCATTCACGGGCTGCAAAAGGTTCTGACATGGTCCATGTAACCCTGGTGTTCCACCCCCTGCTCTCCTCATGGCGCAATCCCGTAAAGCCTGAGCCTTTCTTCCCGTATCCCCTGTAATATACCGTGATCCAGATCTGAGAGCCGGGAGAGATGGCATGCCCCAGCCTTATTTTCAACTGATTGTCAGCATGAGTACCTTGAACCCTCCTGCCTTCCACAGTAATTGAATCAACTGTCAGTATATTATCCATATCCAGCACAATCATCTGCAGGGGATCCTTTGCCGCTTCCACAACCAGAGATGATGATCCCTTTATGTAGGCGGCGGTATCACTAACCTCAAGGTCAATCAGGTAAAACTTCACATCATAATCATCAAGCCGGTCATCATAATGGAAGTGAAGTAACCCCTGGTTCCTTATGTTATACCTGGACGGTGCGGCCGATCCGCTGACCAGCAGCAGCGTAGTCAGGCACAGGACTGGATGAACGACAAGCCTTGACATAAAATAAAAGCATGCTAAAGATAGACAAAATAGTCCATGCAGCGGCTATATAACAGTATTCTTGTCGAAGCGGTGACGGTACTTTCAAACCTGTCAGCCTGCGCACAGCAGGTGCGGAGAAGGAGAATGCAATGTCTTTTTTACAACTATTTAACAATGCCGGCAGGATCAGGATTCACGGATCATCATACAATTTCACTAACTTTGCTCTGCAAAATGACTCTGATGGAAGTTCCATTGATCAGGTTTGCCGTCAGGCTGACTTCCATGGTTCAGGCGTTGCTTGAATTCAACGGGAAAAAGTTATCAGTACCGGATATTCCGGCATATTACTCCCGGCTTGGCATGAACCATGGGGATGTTAAGGCTTTGTTCCGGCAATCTTTCAGGCAAAGCAGGGCGTTCCTCAGCGAATCTTCGGATCCGGATACCACCTTATTGCTTGCAGACAGTCTTTGCGCTGAGATTAACAGCACCCTGCGCGAGGAGGAAAAGATACTTATGTTGCTCCATGTTCAGGATTGTCTGATCTCCCTGTCATCTGATGACCTTTTTTCGGATTTCCTGACACGTGTATATGCCATGCTCGGCGTTGATCCGGGCCTGATGAATAAATTCAGGGTTTTCATTGAGAATAACGAGCCTTCCATGTTTTCAGGATCCGACTACCTTGTCCTTTCCCCTCGGAGTGAGATGATAGGAGAGGAACTTGAGGGCTCATGGATTGAGAAAAACGCTCCCCGAATGACGCAGGATCTCAACCTTCTTCAGGTAGACCAGAATGAAGGTTACATGGTTGTCATGCTTGTGGATCCGATAAAATCCTTTGTCATACGCTGTCTTGACGGTACAGGCAATCCCTTTCCTTTGCGTGATACTGAATCCTGCAGGTTCATGCTGCTTTGCCCCGGCACGGAAGTTCGCCTTGAAAAGAACACAGTTTTATCGTACTCCCAGATTAAAAAGCAGTTTCTAAGGCTTCATCCCAAAGGCGTCATCTCCCTTCGTGCAGACAGGGTCAGCTTCAGGTCTTCCAAAGGGTTCAAGGATGTTAACCGCTTCAGCGCGAGCGAGGAGTCCGGCCAGATCATTGGCATCCTCGGAAAAGAAGGAGTGGGAAAGACAACCCTTTTAAAGTTGCTGGCAGGGCAGTTAAAACCGCATGAAGGCAGGATCCTGATCAATGGTTATGAGCTGTGGAAAAACAAATACCTGCTTAAAGGAGTCATTGGATATGTCCCCGAGGAGGATCTCCTTCTGGAAGAACTGAGTGTGTTTGATAACCTTGCCCTGACGGCAAGGTTTTATTACAGCAATTTAAGCAGGAAGGAGCTGGAGAAAAAGATAGATGACCTTCTGGCAAAACTGGATCTGACTGATCTGAAACACATGCAGGCAGGACCCCCCAGTGGCAAGCACATACAACCGGGACAGCGCAGGTTGCTTAACATCGCCCTTGAATTGTTGCGGGAGCCGCAGATTCTGCTTGTAGACAATGCGGTCAACGGTCTCGCCATGACGGATGCTTCCAAGGTAATCAAGGCCCTGCATGAATACAGCTTTGACGGAAACCTTGTCATCACCACGATCAGCCAGACAAACAGCAAAACATTTGCCTGTTTTGACAAGCTGTGGATGATCGATGAGGGGGGCCGTATGGCTTATAACGGACCGGTAAGTGAAGCGGCAGGATACCTGCAAAGCCAGCTCGGCTTAAGGCATGGTCTTTCACATGAAGCAGACCCCTCCCATCTGCTGGATCTGATGAATTACAGACTGCCCACCCCGGTTCCGGGTAAGGCGAAAAGGGCTATCGATCCCGTCGAATGGCACGAGCGGTGTTGCAGAAATATGGCAACAAACGGGGATTTACTGCCCAAAAAGACGCTGATGCCTGCCCGCATACTTAAAATCCCGAACCTTGAAGTCCAGCTTTTCATTTTTCTTATCCGGAATTTCAAGGGTAAATTCACCCGTCTCCGTGACCTCCTTTTACTGTTGCTTACAGGGCCCCTGATCGCTGCTATCATGTCATTTCCGATGAGGCTGGTACAGAACGGACAGTACAGTTTCTATTCAAATCCGAACATCCCGTTGTTTTATTTCCTCAGCGTTTGCCTCGCGGTATTCATAGGCATGATTATCAGCGCCAACGAGCTGATCAGGGAAAGAAACCTGATCAGCAAGGAAGAATACCTTGAATTCAGCAGGTTTAGCTATATCAATTCAAAGATACTGATGCTTCTGCCGGTTCTCGCCCTGCAGGTTTTTTTATATGTACTGACAAGCTCCGCCCTGCTTGAAATTAAATCCATGTTTCTGTACCAGTGGATTGTGCTGTTCAGCGCAGGTTGTTGCGGAATGATGATGGGGTTGTTTGCATCCGGAAGCACGGGACGCCATAGCGTCATCAACGAAAGGATCATTCCGGTGGTCATTATGCTCCAGATACTGTTCGGCGGCTGGGTCATTCCTTATGACGATATGGTGAAAAACGACCGGAAATACACACCGTTACTGGGTGACCTCATGATCTCACGATGGGGCTATGAGGCATTGATGGTGGCGCAGTTCAGGCATAACCCTTATGGTAAGCTTGTCTATGAGAGTGAAAGGGAGCTGAGCCAGGCCGGTTATCTTTCATCACAGCTGGTGCCCGGGTTACAGAACATCCTGGCGCGCTGTGATACGGCTGGTCTGGATAAGGACAGCCTGGAATACTACACGGGTATTCTTCAGCATGAACTGACAAAAATTGCCGCATCCGATGACATTTTCCCGTTTGAATATATAAATGACCTTTCCCGTCTTGCCGAGGATGAAAACCTGATGAACGAGACATCGGATTACCTGACCTACCTGTCAATTTACTTATACGGTGAGTATGAAAGGCTGCTGCGGGAAAGGGACAGGCGGTTGCAGCAGCTTGAAGATTCGCTGGGGGCAGAAGCATTGAACAACCTGAAGCTTACCTATGCCAACCGGCGTACGGAGGAACTTGTACGGAACCAGGAAGCAGACCGGGGATTTTCCGTCATCGGCATGGAGTTCATCCGGAAGGCAGATCCTATATTTCAGGAACCACAATCCGACATTGGACGTGCCTTGTTGTTTTCTCCCCAGAAGAAGTTTGTAAACGGACAGATAACAAGCACCGTGTGGTTCAATGTATCCATTATATGGTTGTTTGTGTTCCTGTTTTATTTCCTCCTCCTGCTGAACGCCGGGAAAGCGTTTTTTCAACTTTCCTTTTCTTCCCGCGGCAGTCGTTAAAGCTGCTGCTCCCGGGGAATACCCCCATGCATCTGGCAGGTGCAACCTTTACAGGTACCCCGTTTCCCTGCCATGGTCATTGCCATTCCAATATAATTGTTATTTTTATAATTGCATTGGCAAGAAAAATATTCCCATTTAATTAATACCCAAAATTGGAGGCTTTATGGTAGATTCAACGGTTGTACTGAAGGGGC
>JAXDCR010000181.1:0-13729 GCA_034677845.1 Bacteroidales bacterium
CAGCACCCAGTCCACCAGATCCTTCACGTCATGCCGGTCATTATACAATTCTTCCGTCGTTCCCTCAACCGTTTCACCTAAGCTTTGGGTGAAAAGGATCTGGTAATCGCCATAGTTCCTGCCCCAACGGTTGGTGATCTCGCCGGAAAGGCCGCGGGTGACCCCGACGGTGAACCTGCCGCCGCCGATCGTATAGGGTCCGGGCATGTGGATGGCCTTCCCCTGCACGCCTCCCTCCCATTCAAGATGGATACCGGACAGCTTCGGCAGGATGATGTTGCCGTTCGCATCCATCCTCACCCGTTCTCCGAGATCGGTGAGAAGTACATCATCACCATCATACAGCCAGGGTGAGCTGAGCTCCTCCGCATCCCCATTGTTTTCTCCTGTACGGCCGGGGGAATCACGCACAAACAGGATGCCGTCCTTACGTGTGGCATTGTTATTACGAATGACCGATACGACCCCGGATACTCCCTTCACCTCAGCCACAGGCGCTTCGACCGGAAATTCGGCCGTGAACCGGTCCTCGTAATTGAGGTTGCTGTTGGCGGATGTTCTGTAACGGGTATCGAGCAAGCCGACACGGACGGTCTGGACCCCAGTGTTTTCGGTCATAAAAATGCCTTCTGTACGCATCTCGTGGCCTGAAATGGACAATCCCGGGCTTCCGGCTTCCAGCTGAAGTTTTTGTCCCGCTGCCTGCAGCGTGATTAGCACATCGCCCGGCCGGGGATTGCCCATATTGCCCTCATAACGGATATAGCTTACAACCGAAATCTCAGCAGCGGTGCGTGACAGGTGCTTCACCCTGACCTGGATGCTTTGTATACGGGGCGGTTCGGCCTCCGCAGAGGGACTGACAAAGCTGAAGATGTCTTCGGCCAGGCTCTTCACGATCCTGTCTGCGGTTGCATCATCCACCACGGATTCATTCAGTCGGTTGTACAACATGATCCGCAGCAGCCACCCCCCGCCCTGCGCATCCAGCTCATAGGCCGGCCAGCCCACCGGGGTGCCGTCTCTGTTGATGACTTCAGGATATTTCCGCAGGATGCATTTATCTCCGGGTCCGAAATTCTCGGCCAGGGTTACGGGATTTTTGTCCAGATCCTGGGTTTTTGCATGTTCGTAATTGCGCGCGGCCTCATCAACGGCATTGTATCTTTCTATGGTGATCAGGATATGGGGTATATGTGGCCCTCCGTATCGGGCAAGACCGAGACTTGCATGAGCATAGCCTGCTGTGAAGCTTTGTGCAGCGGTTGTGCCGGAACTGGGGTTTTTCTGTGTCCATCCTGCCAGGTTCGGATTTGACTGAACAGCCCGTTGCACAATTCCGGCCGGATCATCCTGTGCCAGGACCGGCGTTGCAGAGTGACTCAGAAGCATAAAAAACGACAACAATCTTCGACAATGAACAGTGAAACACTTCCATTCCATTTGATGCATCCGGATTTTCATCATTCGGGGATTTTGGGTTCAATACGGCTCTTTAATTACCCCAATATACCCAAAATACCGGATTAAAGCAAGTTATTGGTTTTACACAATTAACCACTCATGCGCAACGCAATTAAGCGCAATACAAAAACACATCTCATTTTGAAGATCTGCTTTTCTGAGTCTTCACAATACTTTGTGTAAACGCCTAAAATCAAATTCTGTATCTTTGCAGGCAAGAGTGGGGTCTATACACATAAAAAAACATGTTACCATTTTGAGGTAATAGGCGATTTTGTGTCTCAGCTTGTGTATCAGAAAAAAGGCAGTCACATTATTGAATTTTGTAACTGCCTGATTATCTCGTGACCCCGACGGGACTCAAACCCATAACCTTCTGATCCGTAGTCAGATGCTCTATTCAATTAAGCTACGGGGCCGGATAATGTGCAAAGATAGAAAAGTTGTGCCGAACTGGCAAAATTATTTCAAAGTGACTGCGGATAAGTTATTTCAAAGTAAATGCCGGCTGCAGAACTATATCCTGGTCAGCTCACCAGGTTGATTTTTGTCTGCAGGTCTTCTATCTGTTGCCGCAAACGCTCCTCCGTTTCCAGCCTGTCAAGCTCGGAACTTACCCTGGCTGCGAACATGGACAGGATGAACCTTGAATTGGGGATCTCGGCCATGGGCTTGCTGTCCATCATCATCAGCAACCCGATGACCTCGTTTGCCGGATTGAAGACCGGGGTGCCTAGGAAGCTCTCAAATCCATGGTTGCGGACCATATCGTCCTCCGGAAACATCTCTCCGAGATGGCTTGGGTAAAAAGTCGTGTATCCTTTGGTGACATTGAGCGAGGGACTTGTATTGATATCGAAGTGATCAATGCCATTGTCTTTCAGCTTGGGCCAGTATTCAAGGATTTCGGCCTTCTGACTATGAGGGTGAACTCTTGCCAGCACCGACAAGTTCACGCCAAAGATCCTGGTCAGCAGCTCGGTTATGGTGCAGAAAAAATTTCCCCCGCTGACCCTCGAGGTTTGCCTGACGAGCAATGAAAGCATTTCTGCGGTCATCATGTAATCTACCACTCTTCTGACGCGGAAAACCACCAGGCTGCCCTTTGCTGTCTCAACCTTCTGGAAACTGCCGCAACCCCAGAAGACATTGCCCTTCACCGAGCGGAAGGCCAGCTCCTGTGTATGTTTCATGCCTTCATTCACGTTGCTGACCAGAATCTGTCTGCTGAATTCGACCGGCTCGGAGTCGTACAGTTCAAAGGTATGTTTCCCGGCAAGATCGGATTTGCATGCGGCCTGGAAAAGCTGCAAGGCCTGGCTGTTGCAGTCGATAATGACAAAACTCCCCGGATCAAGAAGGAAAATGGCGTCGGGAGATTCGTCAAAGATATTCCTGAACAGGGAATCCCTGTTATTGATCATGCGGGGCTGATAATGCTCGGAGTTGATCTTGAAATTGCGCATGGCTGGTAAAATCATGACTAAATTTACGGTTTGTCATTCAAAAGGTTATAAAAGGTTTGACGAACGCGTAAATAATTTGATCAACCCGCCGGAAATAAAGTTAATGAGTAAGATATTGTGGATTAAGTGAAAAGTCCCTCATCCCTGATCAGCATCAGTATGGCATTATGAGGGACGATTACATATTTTTCGTTGTTGAACTCGATTTCCCAGCCGCTTTTCTGAAGATAAATGGCCACATCGCCGGTTTTTGGCTGCAAAGGCACATATTTGACTTCATTGCTCTTGTCTTTCCAGGGTTCGTCTGACTCGTTGATGGCCGGGATGGGGTACCCGGGTCCCACCTTCAGCACATACCCGCTGTGTATGGATTCGCGTTCCTGAACCCCCGGAGGAAGGTACAGCCCTGTCTTGGTCTTATCGTGCGGCGTCTTTGGTTTTATCAACACCCTGTCACCCACCAGAATGAATCTCTCAAGGTTCTGTTCTCCGATTTCAAGTGTCATGCAGCAAAATTGTTTATTTTCGGTTAATATGTGTTCAGCCATTTGTACCTGCGGGCGTTCTCCCCGAACTTGACCGCAGCCATGAACTCATGGGTTCCGTACGTGTAATGCATCAGTGAATTAAAGTTGTAATCAAAAGCATAGCCGATAAAAATCCTTTCAATGCGTGCCCCCAGGAAGAATATCATGGCATTTCCTGTGCGGTATGAAAGTCCCGCCCAGTAGTTCTCCCTGTAATACAGCCTGGCCGTCAGGTCAAGCTGCGCCTTTGACCTGGCAGGTATCTTTACAAGCACTGCCGGTTCCACCCTAACGTTTTCACTTAACCGGACCATGTAGCCGGTCATCAGGTTCACCATTCTCCTGGTGCGGTACTCGCTCTGGTCTTTATCCCCGAATTGGATGGAGGACTGGAACAGGTTCATGAGCGAAATGCCTCCGTGCAGTCCGGATGAGTTATAGTAAATACCTGCATGGGCATCAGGCACGTACAGCGTTCCCCCGGCGCCGTCAATAAGCGGGTCGGACTCGTCATCGGCCAGCACCGCCTTGCTTTGGTTCAGCCTGAACTGATAAAAGGTGCCCGAAAGGCCGAAGGACAGCTGTCCCTTCACCATCCTTAAATGATACGAATAGGTGCCTTCCACCCCAGTCCTGTCGAGGAGTGCCGTATGGTCGTTGAAAACATGCGCCGCCCACCCCACCTTTCCGGAGCGTGAACTCAGCCGTTTTTTCCTTCGGGGCGACATCTCCTTTTCAATGTAACTGTTCGGCAGGATGCGCGAATCAATGATGACAGCATGTGTCTTTGGCGTGCCCTGAAATCCCACCCACTGTTCCCTTGCCACCAGGCTGACTGATGTATAACCATCACTTCCGGCAGCTGCCGGATTGAGCAGGAACCTGTTGAAGGTGTACTGGCTGTATGGCGGGAACTGCTGAGGCAACAGCCGGCATACCGGCACCGCAAGCACCAGCAGAAGAAATGCAATTCTATGTATGCGTCTGTCGGTCTTCATATTATCACAGCTTTTGTTCAGCATCAGTGGTTTATCTTATAATGCTCACGTTGCCTGTAATGGTCTGGCTGCCGGGGATGCGGAGGTCAATGACGTAATAATAGGTGTCAACGGGAAGTTCCCTGCCATCCGCAGTCTTGCCGTACCAGTCGTTGTCATAGCCTCCGTCGGTCTCAAAGACAAGTCTTCCCCAACGGTCATAGACCAGGATGCGGGCATCGGGGAACATGTGTATGTTGGGGATGACCCAGCTGTCGTGGATGTTGTCGCCATTGGGGGTGAAGGCGTTGGGTATCTTTCCCAGCAGCTCTCCCGGATCACACGGCAGAATGTTTATCGCATCGCTGCCCCTGCATCCGTTCTTATCGGTAACGGTCACGCTGACTGCCCCGGCGCCTTCACTTACCGCTATGGACGGGCTGGTGGCTCCCGTTGACCATAGCCATGAGATGAAGTCATCACCGGCATCCAGGATCAGGGTGTTGCCGTAGCAGATCACCGTGTCATTGCCGAGGTCAACGACAGGTTCAGGATTCACTGTTATATAATCAGCCTTTGTGATGGTGCCGGACGAGGTGGTCGTCACGGTTAGCGTGACCGACTTGCTGCCAGGGGTGGAATAGCTGACCGTGTGGGGGCCCGCGGAGGTGGCAGTGGCAGGCGACGCCCCTTCGCCGAAGTTCCAGGCATACGTGGCATCCGGGGCAGTGCCAAGGGACTTATCCGTGAATACAACACTTCCGCCCCGGCAAATGACAGTGTCATCGGCGGCAAAGGCGGCAAGGGGTCCGCATTCCGGCAGGCCGATAAAGAGAGACTGCGGGCTTCCGGCGCATCCCAGTACACTTGTTTCGACCACCGTGATCAGTCCCCCTGTGTTGCCGATGTTTACAGTGACGGAAGGGTTATCGGGGCCCTTGTCACCGGATGTGATGACGCTGCCCTGGGGTACCGTCCATGCATAAGTTGATCCCGGGGTTGGCAGGACACTGTAAACCAGTCCCCTCTCATAGCATTCCGGTGTGTCATCACCCGAGATGGCTGAAGTGGAAGGGGTCAAACCAACGGTCACCCGAACGGCAAGGCGTGCGGTGCTTTCACAGCCTCCGGAGGTGGACTGGCCGGCGTAATAACGGCCATCGGTCAGCGGTGTGGCAGGATCGAGAGCAGTGCTGCCCGTGGCGGTCGGGTACCATTTAATGCCGGCTCCGCCTGCCTGCAGGTCGCTGACAAGGGGATCGTCGCCGCTGCAGAATACCTGTACGCTGTCACCCGAAGGTGCCGGAGGAGAGCCCACGGTGACGGAAGCGGTCTGCATCAGCTGGCCCGTGCATCCGTTGTTATAAACAAGGATGTTGTATGAGGAGCTTGAGGAAAGGGGACCCGTGGACAGGCCAATGGTTCCGCCCGTGCCGGCCGCCGGTGTGCCCACCGGGATATTGTCCTGCCGGTTGATGAGCTGATAGGTGAAGCCTGTCTGTGAAGCGCTTACAGTGATTGTGGCAGCGGAAGCCGGGCATATGGTCTCCGGGGGAGAGGTCACAGCCAGTGCGGCATTTGGCTTCGGATCAACGATTACAAAAAGGGTGTCGGTGCCGCTGATGCCGCTGGTATCCTCCCGCACGGCCACCCATCCGTTGCCTGTGGTGTTCCAGGTCACCTGTATGCTGTTTCCAGTGCCGGTGGCAGGTGTGCCGCCATAGACTGTCCACTGGTACGTGTGACCCTGAACCCGGGGTGTGGAATAACTTACCACCTCATCAACGCATACGTTGGGATCTGCCGGCGATATGACGGGTGAGGGGTTGCTCAGCACGGTCACCGATTGGACATCCTCTGCTGCGCATCCGTTGTCGCTCGTTTCCGTCACCCTGAGCAGGTACACCTGCGGGAAAGAAGCGGGTGTCGTTATCACCACCTCAGTCGAAGCCTCGTCAGGATCCGTGATCTCACCTCCGTCAGCCGTCTGCCAGTTCCACCGGTAGCTGCTTCCCGCGTTGGCGGTTGTGAAGAAACTTCGGGTTTCGCCCGCACCGGCGACATCGCTACCCCGTATATCCGGCTTGTAGGTCCTGTTGACTGTCACCTGAAAGACCGACTGCTCCGTAATGCCTGTTCCCGTGACATCGGAGACCGCCATCAGTTTCAGCTCATAGGTGCCCGGTCCCCCCAAATCTTCCCCGCTCAGCAGGATGTCATAAGTCGGGGAGGTTATGCCCTGCTGAACGAAGGTTTTGCTGCCGGCCTGGTATGTCAGCTGCCACGCGGGTTTTCCGGTGAGTTCCACCGTGACCTTTATGGTTTCACCGTTGTCGCATATGGCGGCAGGGGTCATGCCGGTTATCCTTGCAGTGGTGCCGCTGATGCCGAGGGTGAACACATAGCTTCCTGTGGTGACGGGAGTTGTCGTGGAAACGGTTCCTGAGGTTTCGGTGCCGCTGGCCGCATTTCCTTTCTCCTCCCACCTGTTTTCCGGAATAACCCATTCGGCCACACGTACGGTGGAAGGATCGGCGATGCCGCTGTTGCCGTCCCACCGCAGCGTGACATTGGCATTGCCCCCTTCCGGCCTGTTTACGATCCAGTATTCATTGTCGCTGACCGTGGAAATGGGGAACAGCAGGCTTGACCTGTCGTAGCCGGCTTCCTGCGGATTGGCGTTTATGTACCGGGCCGTCCAGAATCCGGATGTGCTGACGCCGGAAAGTGTCAGGGGACCGTAGCGTGCCTCTTCCGTTGCCATGCCATTGTAGTTGCCGGTCGGGAAAATGAAATGCTGTTGGGCCAGGATGCGCTTGCTGAGGGGACCATCGACGAAGGAGCTGCCGCTGCCGCCGGAAACGGCTGAGGTGGAGGCGCTGTTGAGGACCAGCAGGTTTTCGTCCCCGGTGTTGATCCTGCCGTTCACGAGTTCCAGCAGGTTGGAGATATACACGTTCCCGGCAAGGGTCAGGCCCTCTTCATTGTTCATTTTCACATTGTAAAAATGTCCGCCGGCAGTGGTCTGTATGGTCTGCGGCGTAGTGCCCTCAACGTTCAGCCATCCCCTTCCGGGAGCAAAGCCGTCGCTGACCTGTTCATTCCAGTCGCCCCATAGCGTTATATTTTTATTGTACAGCGTGTTGCTGAGCCGGCTGCCGGTGATCATCAGATTGCCTTTTACAAGCAGGTTGACACATGCCATATCCTTGTTTATGGGTCCCGTCATCTCCACGTTGCGGTATTTCTTTTGGGTGGGGAGCATGGCTGATGTGGGTGTTCCGTTGCTGCCGCTGTATTCCACGGTGCTGCCGGGGGTATTCATATAGCTTGTGAAGTCGCCGCCCGGAAAGACAAACTGCGCAGCCAGGGTGTTGGCGATGATGGTGCGGCCGCTGCCGCTCACGTGACCCAGGCTGTGACCCGTGGAGCTTCCAAGGTCGAGGATTCCGTCATTCAGCACGGAATAGGCATAGCGGTCGTCAGCCCTGACGTTGATGCGGTGGCCCGCTTTGATGACAAGGGGATTGCCATCGGGGGGCGTTTCAGCCACCGTGCCGTTATGGCTTCCCGTTGCCCAGCTTCCGGCCGTGTTCCAGTCCCCTCCCGTCGTCCCGATCCCCGGTGCCTGGTCGTAGCTGTAGTATACCGGTTTAAGCCGGAAGTTAAGGCTTTCTCCTGCGGTGTACTCGCCGTCAATGTATCCGCCTGTCAGGTTGATTGTATGGTTGGCAGTATTGACAGCGCTTTTGCCGAGATCGGTCCACTGCAACTGAACATACCGGGCGGCTGTGTAACCGCTCTCCGTTCCTCTCACGTCGGAATCAAGGTACTGGTAACTATGGCTTGCAGAGTTCAGGCTGCCGAACGGAGTGCTTGTCACGTGCCAGTAATACTGAAGTTCATCCCCGGGAGCGTTGGTGAGGGAGGGTATGCTGCTGTTCACAGGCTTCAGGGTGATGCTTCCGGGTGAAGAGGCATCGTAGGTGAGTGAGTATGTCACCGGTGTGTATTTGCCCGCAACCCCCACGGGGAACGTGAACGATGAGGGGGAGGCAGCGGGGAACACCTTCCTGACCCCCGCGTCGCTCAGCGTCCCGTTTGTGATGATCCAGTTGCAGCTGTCGGGATCGGCGCTGGTGACAACCGATGACGAGGGACCCATTGTCAGGAGGTAATCGTTGATGTAAAAATACCCGCTGGTCAGCGTCAGTGTTCCGGTGACGGCGGCATCAGCGGTGAGGGTCACTCCGTTGCCGGCGCCGTTGGACACGTTCAGATTGCCGAACGCCCCCGATCCGTTGCCGGAGATGACCTGGTTCCTGGCGCCCTTCAGCAGAAGGCTGCCGGTGCCGGTCGAGGCGTGAATGCCATTGTTGACAATGTTGCCGAGGACGATCACGTTCAGGTTTCCTTCATTGACAAGCGTGCCGCCATCAATTGTCAGGGTGTCGTTTACCGTTGGCCGCGAGTCATTGGTACCGGTGAAGCGGACCACGGAACTTTCGGGTTTGTCAATGACAAGTTTACTGAAGGCGGTTTCTCTGAGGAAGGTTGCCGTCTGTGCGCCGCTGCCGTTAAATGTCATGGTGCCGGCTCCCGGTGCGAAGGTGCCTGAGTTGGTGAATTCACCCTGAACAAATATATTTTTGCCGCCGCCCGCAAGGGTGCTGCTTGTTCCGATCACCAGCGAGCCGCTGAGGTGAAGGGGATTGACCATCAATAGGACTTCGGATCTGTTGGCAGCGTCGTAACTGAGAATGGAGAGGTTGTGAAGGTTGCAGGATGCGTCGAGATGGTATGTCTGGCTGCCCAGGGCAGAAGGGGGACCGAGGACAATGGTTCCGCCCGTTACTGCAGCGCTGTCAGGTCTAAGGTACAGATCACCGTAATCCGTTCCGCCTCCCCTGTATATCCTCAAGGTGCCTCCCGACAGGGTGAAGAGGCTTCCTTCGTTGCAGACCTCAAGTTTTGCCCTTGTCGCTTCCGCATTCCTGCCGATGATATTGACGGTGCCTCCGGATTGCTGGTAGCGCAGGGAACCCTGCGCGGTCAGGGTGTTGCGCCGGATCTGTCCCTTTACGTTCAGCGTCCCGCCTTTGACCGTCAGGGTTGGCTGTCCCCCGGAGGCATATTCAATGTCGCTTCTCGAGACGGCCGAGGTGTTCCCGATGTTCACGGTCCCTGCCAGCACCTCCAGCATGCCGACAAGATAGAGGTGACTAGCGCTGTTGGTGGTGACGATGTTAAGGGTGCCGCCGCCGGCGGACAGGCAGGCGGTGGCCGGTATGGTGAATGAAGATCCGGCGGTGACGTTCAGGTTCCCGGCTGAAAGCCTGAACGTGCCGTTTCTGAGTGTCAGGGCAGGGTCAAAATTTGTCGTCAGGGCACAGGTCACGTCAAGCACCGGTTCCGGTGAGCTGCCCTTATCGATCTCAAGCGAGTAGAAGTTCTTGGCGGCACCGCTCATAGCTGCGTTCTTGCCGCCCCTGAAGTACACCAGTATCCTTCCCGGTGCATTATATGCGTTGAAGGAGCCTTCGCCCTCAAGGTTCCCGTTCAGCTCAAGCGTATGGCTTACGGCAGCCGAGCTTTCTACCCTGAAGATTCCGTTGACTTTCATATTGCCCATCACTCTGATATTCTGAATATTGCCGTTGCGCACTTCCAGCAAACCTTCAGCCACGTTCAGGTCATGGCCGACGGTAAGCAGATGGGCGGATTGCGTGTTTGTCCTTGCCTGTCCCCCACCCTTTTTGACCAGGTCGTTGTATATGTGAATGTCAGTGTCCGGCAGGGTGATGGTGGTGCCGGGGGAGGGATGCAGAACAAGGTTGCCGTAATGGTCGAGACGGATGTCAGTGGCATCTGACGCCACAGGCATGTCGATGCTGACGGAAGGCAGCGTGTAATATTCAACCGTGCCACCTGCGGGACTGAGGAAGTTTCCGAAGTCGCCCGCGGGAAAGTAACCGCTGCTGGCGATGCGCAGTGTTCCTGCTCCGTTGACGCCCCCTGCAGCGACAGTGGCGAAGTTATGGCCCCTGAAGTTACCGAGGTCGAGGACAGAGCCTGCGGCAATGCTCAGGGTGGCGCAGGAACGGTTATCCTGGCTTATGGTGATCGTATGGTTATGGCTTTCATCGCCGATGATGACAAGGGTGTTGCTGTCAGGAACGCTTGCACCCCCTGTTCCCCCGACCTCTTCCGACGACCATGAGGCGGGATTGTCCCAGTCCCCCCCCTCGCCGCTGCTGTACCTTACAGTCGGCACCGCAAAAACTGAAGGTTCGCCGGCTGTATAATCCCCGTCGGCGGCATAAGCTGTGTCATATGTGACGGTGTTGGTGCCGTCGTTGACAAGCACAGTGTTGCTGACCACGGTCCACCCCGCCTGGTTATCCCTGAATACCGCCGGCACATAGGCGCTTTCATCACCGCTCACGAAATAGTTCGACAGCGGATCATAGGTGTACCGGTGCTCAACGGAGCCCGGGATGACGCCGGAGAATCCGCTGCTGGTCGTTTTCCAGTAGACGGCAAGCGCTGAAGGCGATTGTAAAAGCGGATGCCTGGCATTCACTGGTCTTGTGGTCACGGTGCCGTATACCGCGGGTGCTTCCCTGAAGCGTATGGAGACCGGCGTGTAATAATAGGCACTGTTGGATGGGTTGAAGAATCCCACAGGGAACAAAAAGGCATCCGTGCTGCCGTAAACCTTTGACAGTCCCCCGTCTGACATCAGTCCCCCCGTCACGATCATCCTGCTTTCACTGAAGTCCATGCCCGTTCCCGACAGGTTGTCATAAATGCCGGCAAGAGGACCCAGGGTAAGGCTGTTTGAACCCGTGTTAAGCCTTGCCGAAATGCCGCCAAGCCTCAGGTCACCCGTCACCTGAAAATCAGCCAGGAGGAACACCTCACCCGACGTTTTGTTCAGGCTGAGGTTGTTGAAGATGCCTGTTCCGTCACCCGACAGGTACTGGTTGCCTGTGCCGGTCAGCCGGATGCTGCCGGCTCCGCTGACGGGTCTGAAATGCGTTCCTGAGTTGATGGCATTGCCCCTCAGCTCAAGGATATTTCCGTTGTCGGCAAGGACACAGCCATGGTCGAGGCGGAAATCACCCTTTACGACAAGTGTACCGGAGCCTGTCAGCTTCTTCAGAATGAGGGTTGAAGCATTGGTTACGGCAAGGTTGTTCAGATCGTTCTGAATGGTTCCCTGCACGTCAAATTCCTGTGTGCCCGCTCCGTTGAACCAGGTAGTGTTTGCTCCCGGAACATAGGTGGCGGAGGGGGCAATCGTGAAATTCCGGCCGGTCAGGACATCCACATTCGCGGGGTTATTCAGAACGGCGCCGTTTTTCAGGTTAAGATCATGCAGCACGACAAGCGGCTGCGGGCTAAGCGTGGGAGGGAACCATGCACCGCTGCTGTTGACGTAACCGGCAACCCTGGCTTCGCGGGCGGCATTCGCTGACAGCAGGTTCAGGTCCCACAGCGGAACCGTTGAGTTAATATAGGCGTTGCTGCCTTCCGGTATGGTGATGTTGAAAGTGCCACCCGTGATGTTTGTGTTTTTGAGGTCACATCCGAGGTGAAGGCTGAAGTATTGACCGCTTCCCGGCACTGACGAAGGATTGGCAATGTTGATCACGCCGCCGGAGATATCCATCACATTTTCCCTGTACCCCATGGAGAAGGAGGCAAAACTTGCCGCGGCATCCGTGCCGGTGAATGTGTTGCCGGTTATGTCTACCGTGCTGTTGCCTCTCATGATGAAGGTTCCCCTGTTGGTGAGGCTTATGGCCGAGGTGCGGAGCAGCTTGGCAGAGAGGTGCCCGTTGTCCAGCTCTATCTCCGAGGCGTCGCGCATGACAACACCCCGTTGCGCATGGGTGGCCACATCCATGCTGCCGCCGGCGGTTATCTTAAGCTTGCCGTACAGGTAAAGCCCGTGGTTGATATCAGGAACAGTGGTAAAAGTCACCGCGGCACCGTCGAGCCAGAGGCATGCTGCTTCAGGCACCTGGTAAGATTGCGTGGCAAGGCATGGTATCCTTATTCCCTCCCCCAGCCTGCAGGTTCCGGTCCTCAGACCCAGCGCATTCGGATTGGCCAGGTTCTCACCGCTGTAATCGACAAGGTTGTTTCGCCCGAAGAGGTTGAAATAGTCTGTGCCGGCCGCATCGATGTTCAGCACGTAAGTTCTGTCGCTTCCTTTCAGTATCTCAATCCTCCAGAAGGCGGTGATGCCGTTGCACACCAGGTGCTGGTCTTTCCTGTCGTTGTTGAAAATAACATCGGAGTAACCTTCACCTGCCGGAGGATCAAGTGTGTATCTCGGGGCGTTCAGGGTGGTGAAGCGGACAATTCCGTTGTTGATCAGATCTCCACCCAGAAAAATGCTGTGACGGTTGTTTTTCTGACCCACCGCTATCTGTCCCCCCTCGCCAACCAGCGTGTTGCCGTCAATCCTCACCGTCAGCGGCAGGGTGCCGGAGCTGCTCCCGATCCTCAGTGTACCGCTGCGCACGGTCAGGTCACCATGGACGGTCAGCTCGGTTGCATTGTCATACAGTGCCTCCGCCGTGCCGCTGGCCAGATCGAGGACCACGTTGTTGTAAACGAACTGCGTCAGGGTGAAGGATCCTGCGTTCCTGTATTCCACCGTTCCACCGCCCTCGTTAACGAAGGTGCCTGCGGCAAAGTCCGGGAAGCTTGCCGTTGACAATCTCAGCAGGCCCGATCCGTTCAGCTGGGAGCCGAAATTATGCCCCTCTGTCCCGGTAATGTCAAGCACCGCGCCTTCCTGTATGGTGACCGACGCCACCGTCCTCGGACCCGTTCCCTCGGGGATGGTTATTGTCCTCCCGTTCAGAATGATTACCTCGTCGCCGGCTGCCGGTCCAAGCATGGATGGATTGACAAGCGTCGTTCCGGAAGGATCGGTGGTCCAGATCCTCCATTCCGTGTCATTCCAGTAGCCGGACTGATAACTGTACCATGTTGTCTGTGCCCGGGTGGCCTCTCCGGTGTGCAACACAAACGCCAAAGCCATTGCCAGGGCCAGCCGGATCGATGGTCCCGCTTTGACCGGCATCCATCTGACAGGAATTCGGTTCATGGTTCTGTTGTTTTCTGCCTTATCGTCCGGGAGGCAGGGAACCCGGTGCAGGTAAATTTATGATTTATTTCTGAGCTTGTCAACGCATTACTGATCAATTCATCTTTCTGACCCTGACCTCGATGTCCTTATCATTTTTCAGCAGGTTAACCAGTTCTTCGGTCTTGG
>JAXDCR010000182.1:0-6686 GCA_034677845.1 Bacteroidales bacterium
GCTGGGCGCCAGCCTGTCAACATACACTTCTCAGGAAGAGATTGTCATTTCAGGTTCCACCCTTGCCAGGAACTTTGAAAAGACAATGGACATCGTCCGCGAGATACTGCTGGAGCCGAGGTGGGACGAGGAACAGTTTGCCCTTAAGAAGACCTTGATCCTGAATGACATATTGCAACTGCAGTCAGATCCCTCCTTTATTGCCTCCAGGGAATTCAGCCTACTGATCTACGGTGAGGACCATATTTTCGGGCACAGCTCCTACGGTACATACGAATCCGTTTCGGCCATCACGCTGGACGACCTTAAAAATTTCTATGACAGGTACTTTTCCCCTTCCCTTGCCACCCTTCATGTGGCCGGCGACATTACCATGAAGGAAACCGTGAAGGCTACCGAAAAACTGGCAGCCGGGTGGGCACCGAGGCAGGTCGTTCTTCCGTCCTATGACCCGCCTGCGCCCACCGGAGCTTCGAAGATTTACTTCTACGATGTGCCGGGCGCCAGGCAGTCGGTCATCATAGCCGGCAGGCTGGCGCTGGGAAGGGATGACAGGGAATTCTATCCGGCCTATGTGATGAACTACCAGCTTGGCGGATCCTTTGTCGGCAGGCTCAACATGGTACTGAGGCAGGAAAAAGGATACACATACGGTGCCAGGTCGTCATTTTCCGGTTTAAGGGGTATCGGCAGTTTTTCGGCCAGCTCCAGCGTTCAGTCGTCAACCACCCTTGAATCGCTGCAGATCATGCGCGACCTGATGGCCGGATACAGCCAGGCCGTCACGGAAGAGGACCTGCAGTTCACCCGCAATGCCCTGATACGTTCCAATGCCAGGCGGTTCGAGACACTCAGCTCCCTGGTGAGCATGCTGCAGACCATCAGCAAGTACAATTTTCCGTTCGACTATATAAAGGAAGATGAAGCCGTGATCCGCAACATGAGCCTTGAACAGCTCAGGGAGCTTGCCGTCAGGCATCTGAAGACGGACAGCATGGTGTACCTCGTGGTGGGGGATGCCGCCACACAGCTGGCAGGACTGAAGAAGCTGGGGCTGGGCGATCCTGTTCGTCTGAACTGAAGCATGTCATTATAAAACCATCACATGAACAACCTATCATCCGTTTTCATGTCATTGCTGGCAGCATGGCTGAGTGTGACGGTTGCTGCCTTCGGCCAGGAAGGGGCACCGGCACGGCAGGACAGTCCTCCGCCGGCACCTCCGTCGCAACCCGGCGTCAGGGTGCAGACGGCAGCTCCTGCACCGTCTCCGGTCGCCGGTCCGTCACCGTCAGTCACCTCCGGCGATACGGCAGTGGCGGCGGAAACAGGTGAAACGTTTTACATAACCGCCGGTTCTTCTCAACAGTCTCTCATCTCATTCCGTCCCCCGCCCCCTCCCCCCACCCTGCAGGCCTCCTCTCCGGATCTGATGTTGCCGGAGGGGCAGCCATTCGAAGTTGCGTCAAGCGGTATGGATTTCAACAGCGGCACCACGCGCCTGCATAAAATATTCGGGCATGACGGGAAGCATTATTTTGTCATTAAATATCACAGCGGACAGTATTACCTAGAGGAACTGGACGGGGATATGAACCTGGTGCTGGAGGAGCCGATAAAGCTGTTTGAGGGACTGAGGACCTATGACCTGGAAACTGTCGTGCATTTTTATGACGAACTGTATGTTTTTGCCTCGCGCAGGAGGCTGAGCGACGTGGTGCTTTACTATCAGAAGATCGACAAGGCAACCCTGAGGCCTTCAACTGATCTGACAGAAATAACCACCGTCGATTTCATAAAAGGCAACTATGCGGACTTTCACTTTGCCCTGTCTCGCCATGAAAGCAAGCTGCTTGTCGCCTGCAGGACAAAGCTGCTGTGGTCAAAGGTGCAGTTCAACGAGTATTATGTGTTCGGCGAAGGGCTCAGCCTGATATGGAAAAGGAAAGATTCATTCGAGTACAGGGGACAGGGACCGAGGGACAACAAATACGTGGTTGACGATGCCGGCAACGTGTCTATCCTGAGCCTTCAGAAGAGGGAGTCAATCCTTTCGCTCATCAGCGACGTCAGGAACATGTACACCATATACCGCTATACCCGTCAGGGTGAGGAATTCATGGAGTACCCCGTGACGCTGGAAGAACGGTACATAAGGGGGATCAGGATCATCGGGGGCGACCATGGCGAGCTTATCTGCGCAGGATTGTATTCGGAGATATTCAGGACGGGAATGAGGGGAACTTTCTTTTTCAGGATCGACCCTGTCAGCGGCAGGATATATGATATGACGATGAATGCCTTCGACGATTCATTGCTGGAACAACTGGCGGATATGAAGGAACCCACCATCGGCCAGGGGCAGGAGCTTATTGAATACGTGATAACTGACCTGCTGGTGCGTGAAAACGGCATGATCATTTTCATTGCCGAGCAGTTCTTCAACCAGATGTATAATACGTACAACAATCTGATCGTGGTGTGCCTGGAACCCGACGGAAGGGAATTCTGGAGCCGCGTGGTGCAGAAGAATCAGGATTTCAATATCAACACGATCGGCAGGATGGATGTCGAACCCTCGGACTATCGCGATTATGTGATTGAAACGGGCAGGCTCGACAGTTACGCCATGAACTATTGCTCCTATGCGCTGATGGCGCCGCTGGACGAAAGCAGCATCACCCTGTTTTTCAATGACGATATACGGAATGCGGAGCAGACAGACAAAAGGAAGAATTTCAACCGCCCAAGGAAATCCTACATCCGTTCCGTGACGATAGACCAGTACGGAAACATGAGCGATCTGCCTGTGCTGGCATGGAAGAAAAGGGCTTGCTTTCCCGAGCCCATACGGTATTATGACACGCTGTACAACACGATCATAATCCCTGCCAGCCGCAACAACAAGTACAACTATTACAGGCTGACCCTGGATTACGGTTCATTGTAGGACGGCCGTATGACATTGGGGCCATGCCCTGCTGCAGCGGACACCCCGGAAAATCCGCGGTGCTGCCGGTGAAAAAGGGCGCTACGGGAGTCTGCTGATCCATGCATCCAGGGCGCCTGAGAGGCGGATGCGTTCAATCTGAGCCTTCATCAGTCCGCCCTGCAGTTCGGCCAGCCTGGCACGTTCCTGCTGAAGGTCATAGGTGGCGTTGTTAAGCTCATAGGCATTGAGCTGGCCCTGATCGAGGCGCTGCCTGTACAGGCCGGCATTCTCCTCAAGCAGGTCAACATTCTGCCGTGACAGGCTTAGCCGGATGTTCAGCTCCCTGATGTTCTCGTCAAGCTGCCGCACCTGTGCGCCGGTCCTCTTCAGCTCTTCATCCAGCTCATAAGCAAGGCCTTCTTCCCTGAGGCGCAGCTGCCGGAGGCGGTTCCCTGTTCCGCTGCCGGTAATCAGCGGAAGCTGCAGGCTTAATCCCACATAACTGCTTCCGTACCAGCTGTCGCCATCCAGGGGTTGGAATGCGTTGGCATACTGGCTGGCCCCGAGGAATCCTTCGATGGCCAGTACGGGACTTTTCCTGCGCCGCTCCGTCATCCGCTGTTGCCTGACAAGCTGAATCTGCCATTTCAGGCGGCTGACAGAAGGCAGTGAGTCCGTGGCAGACGCAAGGGGCATATCGAAAAGATCCTTACTTCCGAATATGCTGAAATCATATGCCAGCTGTGTCAGGTCCTCTGCCGAATGTCCCGTGAGGAAGGCAAGGTATATTTTTTCCCTGACGGCAGCGGAAAGGGCAGCGGCGAATGCCTGCAGCGCGCTGTTGTGGTTGAGCAGGGCTTTGTTCAGGTCGGACTTCAGCACCCTGCCTTCCTGATATCTTGCCTGTACAAGATCAAGGGAGTTTCGCGAACGCAGGGTGTCAATGATGGCGGAATGCAGCAACATTTCCGCGGAGTAGAGTGAAGCGAATGTCTGCACCACTTCCGACTGCAGTTCCTGTCTGGCAGTTTCAAAATCTGCACCGGCCAGTTTTTCGTTGATCCTGCTTTCTGCCAGCCGGCTGTGAATTGAAAAATCGATGACAGGCTGGTAAAGCTGGACGCCTGCATTCTGCTGCCAGTCTCTTCCGAACTGAATGGCCCTCACCTCATCCGTGGGTTCCGCGAAAAACTGGCCCACCGGCACAATCTGCGTGGGGATGATGGCATTGTACCGGTAGCTGTATGAGAGTGAGAGCTGCGGTATGTATGATGCAAATACGGCCTGGCTTTGGAGCGCTGCCACTGCCATATCGGTCTTAAGGGACTGGATGGCCGAGCGGTTGGCAAGGGCGGCCTCGATACAGGCTTTCAGGGTGAGCGGCTGCACCTGTGCAAAACAGCCTGCAAGGCTCACACCCGACATTATGATCACAATTGTTTTTTTCATCATAAAAGCAAAGAATTGGCTCAGGTTCTGAATACCGAAGCGGGTTCCACATTTCTTATCGTACGGATGGAAAAGAACAGGGAGCTGCCCACCGAAATGAAAACGGTGATGAGGAAAAGGATGAAATATTCAAAGAATGAAAAGCTGAATACGAGTCCCTATTTGTTGACCCCCATCCTGAAACCTTCCAGCAGCATCACCGCAAGAAAAAAGCCGATGACGGCAAGGATGAATGACTGGGAGAGTATCAGCCTGGTGATATACCCGTTTGTGGCGCCGATAGCTTTCAGCGTGCCGTAATCCCTGATCCTGTCAACGGCCGCCGAATACAGGGTAAGGCCTATGATGAAGAAGCCGCTGATCACGGCAAAAACGACAAGTGACCCGATGCTGGTGCCTATGTTGCTGGTAAGGGTGATGAACCGTATGGTCGTCGCTTTCAGTTTACGTGAATCCCAGGCCCTGATTCCGTATATCGACCTGTTGATGTTCGAAACCACGGAGTCAACCTCAAAGCCTTCCTTCACCTGCACCGCGATGGCGCTTATCTTTGATTCAGGAAACCCGGTGTAGTATCTGGCACGTGACAAGGTAGTATAGAAGTACGATCCTCCGAAACCCCTGGCATTTTTGGTTTGCAGCCTGATTATCGCGCTTTTGCCGTTTATTTCAACCCGTGTGTTAAGGTCCACCGGATGGTCGAAGTTAGATTCGTCAAAGAATTCAGCAGAGACTGCCCCCTCATCGGCCAGGGACAGCAGTTCACCTTTGTTGATCCGGTCGGGCCTTGGTCCCCCTACAAATGCCGGCGCCTCGCTGCCGACAAGGATGACCGGCGCTATTTTCCCGTTGCCGAACTTGACCGACGCACCGGCGACAACCACCGGGTAGGTATTCTGCACCCCTTCGATGCTGCGTATCTCCCTGACAAGGCTTTCGTCAAGGCTCGCCAGTTCATTGGCATTGCGGGTTATGTTGTCGGTAATCCAGATGTGGCCGATGTCCTGCCTGGAATTATCAATCGTTCCTCCCATCAGCGACATCAGAAAACTCAGTATGCCTGTCTGTTGCCCGATAAGGAATATGCTGACGACAATGCCGATCATGACACCGGAAGCCTTGACCTTATCGTAGCGGATGAATTTAAATGCGGTGCCTATCATGTGACATGAATGAATAATTTATACAGTACCCTTGCCATTGAATCATTGCAGGTCGATTGAACATTCCACTTTGGCATTGAGGAGGATATCGGCACTGTCATCCAGGGAGATGGTGATTTCGCGCACGAGCCTGTCTTCCTGTTCACCCGTCTGTCCCGAGAACAGGGATTTCCTTTTCAGGTATGGCGACAGGTAAAGGACTTTCCCTGTGGCAACCGCTGAAGTGCCGCCGACATTCCTGATGATGGCCTGTTGGCCGGTCCTCAGTCTTCCTGCGAACAGTTCGTCCACTTCGGCACGGATGACCGGTCTGCCGGCAGGGGCCAGTTCTGCCACCTGCTGAAAAGCTCCTACGGCAGAACCCCTTTTCACCTTTACATCGAGGAGGATACCCTCATAGGGTGAGCGTATTGTTTTCTTTTCGCTTTCGGCAACGGCCAGTGCCAGCTGCTGATTCATCTCCTCCAGCTTATGGCCGGCCAGCCGAAGGGAGGCCCTGGCTTTTTCCAGTTCAACCTGAAGGCTTTGCACCTCGGTCTCAAGGTCATCAAGGTACTGCTGCGTTTCCGCACCCTTGCCTGCGAGGATTCTTGCGGAAGCCAGCAACCTGCTTTTATTCTGCATTCTTGCCTCGGTATCGCCAAGGTTCAGCTGCTCAACCTCCAATTGCACCTGCTGTGACCTGATCTGGCTTTTAATCTGTTCAATCCTGATCTGTTCCAGTTCATTGTCAAGCCTGATCAGCGCTTCACCTTTGTGAACGGTCTCTCCGCCTTCCCTGAAGATGTCATCGATGATGCCGCCTGACGCTGAAGCAAGGTCAACGATGCCACCGGCCGGTTCAACCCTGCCCACAGCAATAATCTCCTTCACTTCCAGGTTTTCAATATCCACTGCCTGGATTCCGCCGTAAGCGGTGTCAGCAGACTGGTCATTGTTTTTGCATGATACCAGCCAGGTAAATGCAATCGCCAGAAATACAACCCTTTTCATGTATCAATAGTTTATTTTTATTCTAATTGTCACCCGCAACCTGTCACCCGCAACCTGTGCTTTGTATCCAGTCCGTGCCAGGCTGCATGACCACCGGTCATGCCCCGTCGCTGGCTGACCCGATGAATGCCCGGCGGCACTGTGCATGG
>JAXDCR010000183.1:0-2555 GCA_034677845.1 Bacteroidales bacterium
CAGGGCAGTCTTTGCGGATGTGACAAACTCCTTGATGATCTGGGTGTACAAGTCCTCCTGTTCAGGCAGTTCAATGATACGGTACTCTTCAAGTCCCGCTTTTTCCGCAGCCAGTTCGACGGCTGTCCGAAGCCCTCCCAGTACATCCACCAGCATGTTTTCGGAAGCATTAATTCCGCTCCAGACACGGCCTTCACCAGCCTGATCCACCAGTAAGGGTGACATACCTCTCCCTTTGGCAACATGATCAATAAAAGTGTTGTAAGTGTTGTTCACCCAAAGCTGTATCGTGTTTCTTTCCGTTGCTGAAAGAGGACGCGTGAAAGAGCCGAAATCAGAATATGCATTCGTTTTCACCCCATCAAATGTGATTCCAAGCTTATTCCTGAAGAACTCTCCCGTGTTGACCGACATAAAGAATACCCCGATGGAACCTGTAAGGGTGAGGGGACTTGCAACTATGGTGTCTGCGGATGCCAGTATGTAGTATCCTCCTGAGGCAGCCACATCACCCATGGAGGCAATCACCGGTTTTACCTGCCGGGTAAGGTCCAGTTCCCGCCAGATAACTTCTGATGCCATGGCATCACCGCCGCCTGAGTTCACCCTGAAGACAATGGCTTTCACTGAGGAATCCTCCCTCGCTTCACGAATAACCTTTGACATATCCTCTGATGCAATATAATTCCCGGATCGGCTGCCGGATATTATTTTGCCCGAGGCATAAATTACTGCAATTTTATCCCTGACAAAACCTTTGTGCTTTCTCTGGTTTGGCACTTTCAAATACTCATCATGCGTCACCAGGCGCAGATCGCCGGCATTCCCCACGCCTGCAAGACGGGCCAGCGTGTCCATGACCTGATCTTTATAAAGAGTGGCGTCAACGAGGTTTTCAGCAATTGTTGAAGCTGTATTCCACATGGTCAGCTGATCCGCATAGGTATTCAGCTGTTCGGCTGGTATGTGCCTGCTTTCGGCTATACGGCCGACAATGTGATCCCAAATAGATCCCATGTAAACTTTTACCTGCTCACGGTTCTCATTACTCATCCTGTCTGAGATATAAGGCTCAACAGCACTTTTAAATTTGCCGTAGCGGACGATTTCAGGTTCCAGATCCAGTTTATCAAAAGCATTCTTGTAAAAGGTGATTTCTGCATTCAAACCTACGAATTCAATATATCCTCCCGGATTTACATATATTCTGTCTGCTGCAGAAGCCAGATAATAAGATCCTTGAGTGTAAAGATTACTGTAGGCGACAATAAACTTTCCGGACTTCCTGAAATCGAGCAGCATGTTCCGGATTTCTTCAACGGTTGCGACACCGGCTGACTGCCAGCCAGACAGATCCAGGTATATACCCAGGATTGAGGTATCTCTGCTGGCCTTTGAAATATTGTTGAGAATGTCGTTCAGGCCCATCTCCCTGCCGATTCCTATGCCATTCAATCCCGCTGTTATTACCGGATTGTTCGTACAACGGTCAACTATCGATCTGTTCATCTCAAGGTTCAGGATTGTCTTTGGCCTGATGTCAATGCTTTTCTCCTGACGTGAAAAAACAGCAGCCATGACACCGGTGAGGACAAAAAAAAGGATACCAAAAAAAATGAATATCCCCAGAATTGTTGCGAGCAGGTATTTTAAAAAGTTTTGCATGTCATTTATATTGGTTCAGGTTTAAACTGCATTGAATAAACACAAAATACAGGCAATATTAGCAAAAGGCAATTGTTTCGACAAGCCTTTTGTTATCTTTGGCCCAACCTGAACATGATGCACACCGTTTACCTTTCACTTGGTTCAAATCTCGGCAACAGAGAGTCAAACCTCCGGAAGGCAGGGAATCTTGTGAAAGAAAGAGCCGGTGAACTGGTGGCAGCCTCCTCACTGTATTTATCAGAACCCTGGGGCTTTTATCATCCCAGGTCATTTTACAACCAGGTGCTGAAGATTAGCACCAGCCTGAATTCAGGGGAACTGCTGGAAATCATGCAGGATATCGAAAAGGAACTTGGCCGGGTCAGACAGGTTAGCAGACGGTATACCGCCCGCAAGATCGATATCGATCTGCTGTTTTATGATTCCCTTATCCTGCAGACAGATAAACTGACACTGCCCCATCCGCTTATACAGTACCGGTTGTTTGTTCTTATGCCTCTTGCGGAAATTGCCCCGGATCTTCAGCACCCCGTGCTGCAAATGACGGTCATCAGTCTGATGCAACAATGCAAGGACAACCTGAAGGTCACCAGACTTTGAGCTAAAGCTCGTTTTCATCAGCAAAACTGAAATAGGCCCTGCCTGCAATTATGATATGATCAAGAACCGCTATGTCCATGAGATTGGCGGCTTCCTTCAGCTTACCGGTTATTGACCTGTCAGCCTCACTTGGCTGCAGATTACCGGATGGGTGATTGTGACAAAGAATGACAGAAGATGATAAGTTCTCGATAGCAAGTTTCAGGATCATTCTGATGTCAGTTACCGTTCCTGAAATACCTCCCTGGCTTATGCGGCGCTTTTCAGTTACCTTATTCGACCTGTTA
>JAXDCR010000184.1:0-7783 GCA_034677845.1 Bacteroidales bacterium
GCAAGAAACGAAGTCTGATGTCTGATTCCTTGCCGGTATGGCGGTTCCTGCATGCAACGGAAAACCGGTTGACTTCCGCCGGCATGAAAGAATGAAAGTCGGCCGGTCAACCGGAAAATGGCCTGACCGGGTAACAGAATGCTGAAATATTTGACAAAAGCGCTGAGGCATTCCACGGATGGTCTGTTTTTGCTGACAAATGCCTCAGCGCGCCGATGGAAAAGAGCCAATCTGAGCGCCATGAATAATTATTAAACCAAAATGCATAGAAATAAATATAACTAATTGAATATCAGTAATTATATAAATATTGAAAAATTAACATTTTTTAATTTTTTTTTTAATTTTGACGGAATGTCTTCGAATTGGCGAAGAGAGTGTTATTAACCTATTATAAACCTAAAAATTAGTCTATGAAAAGGATTACGAGTTTACTTGTATGTCTGCTCTTTTCCGGATTGTTTGCTGCATTCGGGCAGAACGTACAAATTCGGGGAACGGTAACCGCATCTGATGATGGCAGTCCGCTTCCGGGGGTTTATGTAAGAATTTCAGGGACCAACACGGGAACTGCCACGGATGTGAACGGTAATTACCAGGTTACCGCACCCGGCAACGCCACCCTGATCTTCTCATACATCGGCTACAAGGAACAGCAGGTGACCCTGTCAGGTCAGACCGTTGTCAATGTTGCACTGGACCCGGAAGTCACCCAGATGGCGGAGGTCGTTGTCACCGCCCTGGGCATCAGGAGGTCCGAGAAGAGCCTTGGTTATGCAGCGACCACGGTGTCTTCCAATGAATTCGAGAAACTGAGCCAGACAGAGGCCATGAACTCCCTTCAGGGTAAAGTGGCAGGCGTTCAGATCTCAAGCGGCGGCGGTATGCCGGGGGCTTCCACCAAGGTCATCATCAGGGGATACTCCTCGCTTGCCAGCAACAGTCCCCTTTACGTCGTTGACGGCGTGCCCATCGACAACAGCGTGCGGTCTGACTACAGGGACGGACTCGACTTTGGCAACCGCGCCAACGACATCAACCCCAACGACATTGAAACCATGACGATCCTGAAGGGCGCTGCCGCCACGGCACTGTACGGTTCAAGGGCCAGCTCCGGAGCCGTCATCATCACCACCAAAAGGGGTCAGCAGTCCGACAAAATCAGGATCGAAGTCAACAGCTCCATATCAACCTCCGACGTGCTGCGCATCCCGCAGATGCAGAATACATTCGGACAGGGCTGGTCGGGCCTGTGGGCACAGGATGAAAACGGATCCTGGGGACCGAAAATGGGCGGCCAGATACGGGCCTGGGGCAACATATACAACAACTCACAGAAAGTTGCCGCTTTTTCACCCGTAAAGGACAACGTGTACGACTTTTACGATTTCGGCATGCAGTACAACAACTCGATAAGCCTTTCCGGCGGCAACGCCAACACGACATACTACCTGTCGTACAACAACGTGAAAGCCGACGGGGTGCTGCCATCAGATGTTGACAAGAACATGAAGAACGCCATCTCGCTGAGCGCAACCACGAAAGGGGCAAAGCTGACGGCTTCGACCTCGATCTTTTACGTGAACAGAAGGGGCAGCGGCACACCAGACGGTTACGGCGGAACCGCCGCAGCCGCAAACGTTTTCACGGAGCTCCTGCAGATACCCAGGAACTTTTCCATCGTTGAATTCAAGGATTACAAGAATGACCCTTTCAACACCCTGGATTACTATTTCACCCCCTACGCCTTCAACCCCTACTATGCCATCAACGAGAACCGGAGCAGCTTTTTTGAGAACCGCGTGTACGGCAACGTAGATTTCAACTACGACTTCACCAACTGGCTGTCAGCCAAGTGGACCATGGGGGCCGACGTTTCAAACTTCAACAGGGACGAACATGAGGCCATCATGAAGTTCTCGCCCGGCACACCCCAGTACATCAAAAAAGTGACCGAGAACCCGGGTCTCGTGGTCGAGGAAAACTCGATCTCGGAGGACCTGAACTCGAACTTCCGTTTCATTTTCAACAGGACATTTGCCAGCACTTTTTCGCTGAACGCCATTGCCGGTTACGAGGTAATACAGCGCAAATACAAAAACCAGGATGCTTCCATAGCCAGCCTGGTGATACCTGAATTCTATAACCTCGACAACACCTCCGGCGTCAAGGAAGCCAGCACCTACCTGTCCAAAAAGAGGCAGTATGCATACTACGGACAGGCAACCGTGGGATTCAAGGAAATGGCCTTCCTGACCCTGAGCGCCCGCCAGGAATATTCCTCAACCCTGCCCAAGAGCGCCAACAGCTACTTCTACCCGTCGGCCAACCTGTCTGTTCTGGTTGACCAGCTGGTGCCCGCGCTCAGCAACATCGGCATGTTCAAGATCAGGGCCGCCTGGGGCAAGGCAGGCAACGACGCCCCCGTGTATTACATCGATCCGGTCTTCACGGGCGCTGAAGTGGCCAACCCGTATTCTTCGCTCACCTTCCCGCTCGCCGGGGTGGGCGCGTTCGAGAAAAGCAACCAGATCGGGAACCCCAAACTGAAACCCGAAATCACCACGGAGAAGGAAATCGGCTTTGACATCAGGCTCTTCGAGAACAGGGTCAACCTTGACCTGTCACTGTATAACAAGGTGTCAGACGGCCAGATCCTGACGATCAACGTGGCTCCTTCCAGCGGATTCCAGACACAGGTGGTCAACTTCGGAGAAGTGCAGAACAAAGGCGTGGAACTGGCACTGACGGTCGTTCCGGTAAGAACCCCTTCATTTGAATGGTCGGTCGGAACCACCTATACCAAGAACAACAGCGAGGTGATATCCCTGCCCGGCGAAACCGGGGAACTGGTTCTGTTCACCATGTCTTACGGCGTTCAGATGGTAGCCATTGAAGGACAGCCCCTCGGCATTCTGCGCGCCCCTGACTATCTCAGGGACAGCAAAGGCCGCATAGTCGTGGGCGCCACCAACGGCATCCCGCTGGCCACCACGAACTACCTTCCGGTCGGAGGCGTGCTGCCGAAATTCACGGCAGGTATTACAAACACCCTGAGCTATAAGGATTTTGAACTGTCGTTCCTGATAGACTGGAGAAAAGGCGGGAAATTCTATTCCGGCACCGCCGACCTGAATTACTTCGTAGGCAACGCCACCCAGAGCACCTTCAACGACAGGCAGCCTTTCCTCATCCCCAACTCGGTGAAGGAAAACCCCGACTGGGACGGCGAAGATCCGAACACCCAGTATGTAGAGAACGATGTTCCGATCAACATGACGAACATCAACGCATACTACTATCATACAAACAACCCGGTATCCAACCGGATGCGCATCCTGCCGAGAGACTATGTCAAGCTGCGCGATGTCACCCTCACCTATACGGTTCCCTCAGGCCTCCTTTCAAAAACCAAGGTCATCCAGGGAGCCCAGATCATCCTGTCGGGCAGGAACCTGCTGATGTGGACCCCCAAGGAAAACAACGTTGTTGACCCGGAAGCCACTTCATATGGCAATGACCTGCTCAGTGAATTCGGCGAATTCAGGACGGGACCAACGGTCAGATCATTCACTGCAGGTGTCAGAATTAGTTTTTAATGTCTAAATATTCTGTACTATGAAAAAATTTATAACCATCATACGAACACTGCTTTTGACAACCCTGATACTTGCAGCCGGTTGTACAAAAGATTGGCTGGACGTCAACACGGATCCGAACAATCCTTCCACCGCCAGTCCCGAGCTTGTGTTGCCGGCCGGCATCATGTCAGTCGGCAGCGTGGTTGGCTACCACTATAACCTGATCGGAGGCTTCTGGTCACAGTACTGGTCGCAAAGCAACGCGGCAAACCAGTACAAGCAATGGGACCAGTACCAGCTGCAGGACAATACCACGCAGATACAGCGTTCATGGCGCGAAGCCTATGCAAACGGACTGAGCGACCTGCAGTTTGTCATACAGACTGCCGAAGCCAAAGGGAACTGGTCAATGTACCTTATGGCTACGGTCATACAATGCTATGCATGGCAGACAATGGTCGACTTCTACGATAACATCCCTTACAGCGAAGCTTTCCAGGGTGATGCCGCCACGCCGAATTTCAATCCCAAGTATGACAACGGCCAGGCTATTTACAATGACCTGCTGGCACGCATTGACAATGCGCTGTCAAAAACCCTCAATACGCTCAGCGCGGCCGAAAGCAACGGCGATTTCATTTACAAGGGGAACACGGCCAACTGGATCAAGTTTGCCAACACCCTGAAACTCAAAATGTACATGCGCATGATGTACGCCGACCCGGCCAAAGCGCAGGCAGGAATCGAAAAGCTTTACGACGACGGGGCAAGCTTCATCAACAGCACGGCTGACGAGGCCAAGCTGGATGTGTTCATAGACCAGGAAGGGAAAGACAACCCGCTGTATGCCAATGACAGGAGGAAACTGAACGTGGCCACCAACCTGAGGGTGAGCGCCACCCTGTACAGGTACCTGGAACAGAATACCGACCCGAGGCTTGGCAAATATGTGCAGGCCAACAGCAATCCCATGCCGCAGGGCGGGTTCAACATACCCACGCCTCAGCTGGGCCCGACAACGGTTGCCATTTTCAACATCAAGGCCACCGATCCGGTCTATTTCATATCGGCCATTGAATCCAAGCTGCTTCAGGCTGAAGCCATTGCCAAAGGCTGGGGCACCGGCAGCGAGAAAACGCTGTATGACGATGCCATTAAGCTTTCCTTCGCACGCCATGGCCTGGATGGCACATCCTTCGTGGCACCCGGGGGAGCATACGCATATCCCTCATCCGGCACATTCGAAGAAAAACAGAAAGCCATCATGATGGCCAAATGGGCCGCCTTTGCAGGAACGCAGGGAATGGAAATGTTCTTCGAAACCAACAGGACCCACTATCCTGAGGTTAGTCCCGTCCCTTCATGGGCAAACGGCGCCTACAACCTGGAATATGTCGGCGGCAAACTGACCTATTCGCTGGAAGGCGTCACCAGCGGCGCTTTCCCCAAATCGCTTATCTACCCTCAGGAAGAGGTTAACCTGAACACCAGCTTCCCGGGCCAGCGCACGGTGACGACAAAAGTATGGTGGGATAAGAAATAGCTTAAACTGAAAAATTATGAGAAAGATGAAAACAGTTAGAAATCTGATAGCAGTGTTTTTTGTTGCACTGGCCATGGTGTCATGCGAAAAAAACCCTGACACAGCCAATCTGTCCACGATCACCTATTTCCCCATCTTTGAGATGACGGGTGATGAGCTGATACTCGCCCCCCTGGGAACGCCCTATACGGAGCCGGGCATCAAGGCCCTTGAAAACGGTGTGGAAATACCGGTTACCACATCGGTCACCGGGACCGTTCAAACCTATTCAGGCACCACGGTCAATTCCAACCTTGCCAACCAGTACCTGATAACCTATTCCGCGACCAACTCGGACGGTTTTGTGGCAAGCGCCGAACGTACCGTTTGGCTGGCCAACACGGGCGACCTGGTGACAAGCATTGAGGGACTCTATACCTCGACTGTGGTGAGGAACGGTGTCTCAAGCGCCCAGTACAGGAACATGCCGTATATCCTGATCTACAAGACCGGTGACAACACCTACCGGATCTCGGACGGCATCGGAGGCTACTATGACCTGGGAAGGGGCTACGGTCCCGACTACCGGGCCACGCCCTGCACCGTCACCGCCGTTGACATTCCGGCCAACAATTTCACATTCGGCGGACCATTCCCTGTGGGAGCCTTCGGCGGATCAGCCGAGATCACCGCTTTTTCGGTTGACCCGGCAACAAAGACCATCAACTTTACAACCGTCTGGTCTTCCGGATACACTTTTGTTGTTACTTTGAAACAAGTTACCATTTAAACAATTGACATATGAAAAGCAAAATCTATACAGTCGTCATGCTTTTCCTCCTGCTTGGCCTGACCGGGTGTGAATGGCTTTACGAAAACAACCAGCCGAAGGAACCGGAAACGGAATACTCCTCTGTGTACCCGCTTTCCGGCGAATGGTGGGTTCAATATTACTTTGACAACGGGGACGGCACCTACGAGAACTCACATTACGGGTATTTCCCGCTGTATACATACAACACGGCAGCCGACGACGGCAAGGCCATGTGGATCTCCGATAACGGTGAATTCTGGACCTTTACGGTCAAATGTCCCGTCAACATGACAAACCTCACCTTCTCGGGAAACCAGCTGGTCAGCACAGCCTATGCTGACGGCGAACCGTATGACATCTGGCTGAACGTGACGGACGGCAAGGTGCTGCTGAACGCGGGGAAATCGCCCTCCGGCGTTACGGTTGACAGCATATTCTGCGGCTTCGAATTCGAGGATGACCCGGGCAACATCTATTATGCCGCCGGCGTCAGAAAGACAGGGTTCCTGGAGGATGAACACTGATCCGGGATCATAAAAAAAGCTGCCCTTGCCGGCAGCTTTTTTTGTCTCACAAACGAGGCGGCATGCTGAAAGCAGCACGACCCGACAAAATCAACCTCAGCTGACAGCCTGATACATCAGGCTGCAATGAAAACGCCGGCGATCTCTGATCCGCCGGCGTTTCCTATGCATTGACTCATTGTCCTGTTCAGTCGCCGCTGCCGCCGCCAAAAAAGTAGGTGAGGGTGACAACTGTGTAAGTGGGACTTGCCATGACTTTTTGCGTGGTGGTGATTTCGGTGTCCTGGTATTCAGCTTCATCCGGGTTCCAGAACGAACTTTCATAAGTGTCCTGGTATTTGCCGCCCAGGTAACGAACACCAAATTCACCGCCGATGCTGAAGTTGTCGTCGACGAAATACTCGGCGCCGAAAGCAAAGGCACCGCTCAGCACCTTGATCTTCTTCAGCTCCTCGGCGAATTCAGGTGACTCCTCTCCGTTGGCCTGCATCTTGCCCCTTATGATGGGCTTGGAAGCGGTGAAATTGAGATAGGGCTGGACAGCTCCGGATCCCATGTAAACCTTGACACCGACGGTGGGCATGTAAACGTTGACGGAAACCTTGGTCTGGTCTTCGTAATCGACCACTTCACCTTCGTCGGAATCCCACTCCTCGCCCGTTTCCTTGTTGATGTAACTGCCTCCCAGATACTGGAAGCCGACATAAGGCTGAACGGAACCCGCCTTGAATCCGAAATGAGCACCCTGTATCCCCAGTCCCGGAGAAACATTGAAAGACATCTGGCTGAATGCAGTCAGGCTGATAAACAATCCCACAAAAGCAACAATAATGGTTTTTTTCATAAAATTAGATTTAAGTTTGATAAGTATTAAGAATTGAAACAATGGATTGCATGCGAACAGATATGGTTTTATTAACGGAAATTACAAAAAAAGGTTATTCGGGCACATCAATCTTTTCAACAATTCGTGACCGGGGAACGGGTGCGGGCAATCTGTCAGCCGGCGATACGCCGGATGAAGCATAACCGGTGAGAGCATTCCCGGCCGGTTCCGGTCTGTATGCCTTCATCGTCAACCGTTTCGATGCGGACCCAGCCCGAGGAGTGAATGATCCGATGCGGCGAGATGAACATGCCCACATGGCTCACCCCTGACGTTCCCCGGGAGAAAAATCCAAGGTCGCCGCAGCGGACCGCCGCACGGGAGTCAACGGCCGCGCCGCATTCCGCCTGCTGTGAAACGTCGCGGGGCAGCCTGTATCCGTGCAGGGCATAGACGGTCTGAATGAAACCGGAACAGTCGCATCCCATGACAGTGCGGCCTCCCCAGAGATAGGGC
>JAXDCR010000185.1:0-22543 GCA_034677845.1 Bacteroidales bacterium
ACTGGGCATGTAATCATGAAGGCCGCCTTAAGGCGGCCTTCAATAATCTTGAAATTCAAAGGATTATTATTCTGACACAGGCTGGCTGCCGGTTTATACTATACCCTGTGCCAGCATGGCATTGGCAACCTTTATGAAGCCGCCAATGTTGGCGCCGTTAACATAGTTGATGAATCCCGAGGAGTCCTTTCCGTATTTCACACATGTCCTGTGTATGTTGACCATGATCTCATGCAGCCGCTGATCAACCTCTTCCCTGTTCCACGGCAGACGCATTGAGTTCTGCGTCATTTCCAGACCCGACACAGCCACACCGCCTGCATTGGCTGCCTTGCCCGGTCCGTAGAGTATCCTGGCATTCAGGAATACTTCCACGGCCTCCGGCGTCGAGGGCATGTTGGCCCCTTCAGCTACAGCCATGCAGCCGTTTTTGACCAGGGCTTTTGCATCCTCCTCGTTGATCTCATTCTGAGTGGCGCATGGAAAGGCTGCATCACATTTGATCTTCCACGGTGTCTGACCTTCATAGTATCTGACCCCGTATTTATCGGCATATTCCCTGATTCTTCCCCGCCTGATGTTTTTCAGCTCAAGCACAAAATCAAGTTTTTCCCTGTCAATGCCTGCCGGATCATGGATGAACCCGGATGAATCAGAAAGGGTGACCACCTTGCATCCCAATGAAATGAGCTTTTCGACTGCGTATTGTGAGACATTGCCGGAGCCGGAAACAACAGCCACCTTGTTGCGCAGGCTTTCGTTCCGTGTCTTGAGCATCTCCTCGGCGAAATATACGGCACCGTAACCGGTAGCCTCAGGCCTGATCAGGCTTCCGCCCCACTCTATCCCCTTTCCGGTAAGCACTCCGGTGAATTCGTTACGCAGCCTTTTGTACTGGCCGAACATATAACCGATTTCCCTGCCGCCGACGCCGATATCACCCGCCGGCACATCCGTATCCGCACCTATGTGCCGCTGCAGTTCGGTCATAAAGCTCTGACAGAAACGCATCACCTCGTTATCGGTTTTCCCTTTGGGATCAAAGTCCGACCCCCCCTTACCACCGCCCATCGGCAGCGTCGTCAGGCTGTTTTTGAACACCTGTTCAAAGGCAAGGAATTTAAGTATGCCGAGGTTGACCGTTGGATGGAATCTGAGACCGCCTTTATAGGGACCTATGGCGCTGTTCATCTCGATGCGGTATCCCTTGTTGATCTGTATCTCCCCGTTGTCATCCACCCATGGCACCCTGAAAAGGATGACCCGTTCGGGTTCGGCAATTCTTTCCAGGATCTTTGCGTGCTTATACTTGGGATTTTCTTCAATGAAAGGCATCAGTGACTCGGCAACTTCCTTCACAGCCTGATGGAACTCGGTTTCACCCGGATTCCTGGCAATAATCTTTGCCATAAATTCATTCACTTTCACATTCAGTATGTCAGCCATATGTTTAGGTATTAAAGTTTGTCGCTCAAAGGGACAAAAATAGCCACTTCGGGGTATGCATCTTCGGAGCGGTCTTATAATACGTGAATCACGTATGCAATTCAGTAAATCTCTTACATGGAAACTGTCTGCGGCTTTTTTATGAAACGGCATTCCGGCGAACAGCCGGAAAGGACATAGACAATTGGGTTTCAGATCTGAATGATGTTGTTGCGGATGCCGAATTTTACCAGGTCCACAGCTGTCTTCAGGTTCAGCTTCTGCATGATATGGTTCTTGTGAGTCTCGACCGTGCGTACGCTCAGGTAAAGTTTTTCAGCGATTTCCTTATTTGTCAGTCCGCTGCCCCACAGTTTCATGATTTCGATTTCCCGGTTGCTGAGGCTTTTCAGGTTGGAGGGACCGTCCGGGGCTTTGACCTTGCTGATGTATGTATTCAGCAGCAGGTGGATGACCGGTTTGCTGAAATAGTCAAAACCGTTGCGCAGGGTGTGGACTGCCTCCAGCAGTTCTCCCGGTTCGGATTCACGCGAAAGGAAACCCCTTGCCCCGGCCCGGATTGTCTTCAGCACCGCATCCTCGTCATGAACGGCAGACATGACAAGAACCGGCAGCAGAGGAAAATGTGTTCTCAGCTGTTTCAGCAAGGCATGGAAGGCTTCATCAAAGGCATGTACATTAACGATCAGGATGTGTATCCTGTCACGGTTCAGACTTTCCATCAACCCTTTTTCAGTGTCGGCCTTAAGAACTATGTCGAGATCTGCACCCTGCCCCAGCAGAGACGCAAGACCTTCCCGCGTGAGACGGTGCTGATCAAAGATCCCGATGTGGATCTTACTCATTGCCGCCTGTGTTTGTCAGAACAGCGGAGGTTCTCAGTTTCCCGTTCATATAAACCGTCAGCGGCCTGTCGAAGCGGACGTGTTTAAAGTAACGCGACTGATGAACGGTTTCCTGGCTTTCCAGCATGTCCCAGTTGATAAAATCGGTGTGCGACGAATCCTGAACAGAAAAATACCCGATGTTCATCGAGGTTAGGTTATGGAAGAAATGTGAGCCCAGCGAGGCATCCAGCGGAAAATTCGGCAGGCTAATCTCCACGATCACCTTTGCATTTGATATGTTTGACCAGGCTACCGGTATGCCAAGGAAAGGATCGCGGGTACCCCACCGCCCCGGTCCTATCAGGATATACTGCCTTTTCTGCCTGATCATCCTGTTGTTGATGGCATCGATCTCCTGCACCATGTCCTGGGTCTTCAGCTTGTCAAACTGCTGGACAGTCACATAAACGACGTCTTTTATGTGGCCTATCTCTCCGTTTCCAAGGCTGGAACGGGTGTACAGGACGAAACGCGACCGGTCGAGTCTGTCAAAGTCAATCGCAAATCCCCTGTGACTGTCAATCAACGGCTTTATCTGCAACAGGTAAAAAGACGGCAGGCCGTTCGGGCCTTTTTCAAGGTCGACGGCATATTCAATTTCCACCGGCGAGCCCAGCGCTTCTTCGATGGTGCCGAGCACCAGGTCAAGGGTTTCTGCAAGCGGAATGTAGTTGTATTTCAAAATGTCGGCGAAATTCAGGATCCGGGGTCCCCTTGCCGACAAACCCGGCTCGATGCGGTCATTTTCCGGATTGTACACGGAAGCGCAATGTGTAAGGGTGCCGTGGGTTTCGGCTTCGCTTATGTCAAGAAGGGCAAGTGAGGCCAGCTCCCCGTCAGTGACGTAATCCACGTTCCCTTTCGTGCAGTCAAGCGCATAAAATTTTGTCTGGGAGGTATTGATCATATCTTTGGTGGTAAACATTTCCACACCCGGATACCTGGGAGAAAAGCGGAATGAGTTCCATCCTTCCATCACATAGGAACCCAGTCCCAAAGCCACTTCAGCCACTCCTTCCTCAGGCTTCATGTGTGCAACCGGGTAGTAGTTATAAGACTGGGCCGCTCCGCTGAGATGGGGATAATAATATTTGCCATAGAAATTACCGACCAGTTCCTGAAGGATCACTGCCATCCTTTCATCTTCCACTTTGTGATTGATGGCCTGAAAGTATTTTTTTGAGTTGTCTGAAAAAATGGAAGCGTACACCAGTTTGACGGCTTTCATCAGGTCTTCCAGAACGGAACGCCTGTCTGACCGGTTGTTGGGGATAATGTAAGTGTCGAAAATACCCGCAAAAGGCTGATTCAAAGAATCTTCCGAGATACTGGAAGACCGCACGGCCACCGGTCTCTCAATCTGGTCTATAAAAAATTCGAGCTTACGGATAAGCGACGGTGACAGGTCGGCACGGACAAAATTGTTTCTGAGCTGGTGATAGGTAATTTCAGGGTTGACAATTGTTTCATACAGGTCGTTTACATTGATGAAATATTCAAATTCATCTGTGCCAATAATAACCGTAATCGGTGTACGGATGTTGATCCGGTTGCTGATGGCTGAAAAGTCGAGGTTGTAAACAAGGGCGTTTATGAATGCCAGACCCCTTCCCTTCCCTCCGAGGGATCCTGCCCCAAAGCTGACTATGTTTTTTTCATCGAGCGAAGCCGTTTCATCAAAGTCAAGCAATTTGCCCCGCTTTTTATCCTCCTTGTATTTTTTTATCGTTTCGATGAAATAAGCCTTTGATTCCTTTATGTATTTGAAATCGTCGACGCGCAGGGGATTTAGGGTCCTTGCCAGTTCTATCTCACCGCGGGCCATCAGCCACAGCGAAAACTGGTTCTCGGAGGCATGCAGGTAAAAGGTCTCATCCGGTATCACCGGAAGGAGCGATTCAAATTCCCTCATGGACCGGGCAACGGCAATCTGCTTTCCTTCCTTGTCCCTGAAAATGAAGTCACCAAAACCCAGGTAAAAAGTCAGGAAATTCTTAAGGTCGTTCAGGAGGGTCTCCGAGTTCTTGTTGATAAAGCTTACGTTAAGTTTCCTTGCCACCTGCTCGTTGCTTTTTTCCGATGACTGAAGGATGATGGGCAGGTTAAGGATATGCGACTGTATATATTGTATGAACCTGATGCCGGCTTTCTTGTCCATCCGCCCGTTTCGTTCAAACTCAACATCGGAGATCACACACAGCAAAAAATCCTTGTACTTCTCAAAAATGGCCATCGCGTCCTCATAATTGGTAGCGTGCAGTATTTTCGGCCTCGAGCGCATCTTGCAGATCTTATTCAGCTCATTTTTTTCAACCTCAGGCAGCACCTGCTGCACCTGGTCAAAGACGATTGAATACAGCATCTGCAGGTATCTCGAATAATACAGGGCCGAATCCTCGACAAGGAGGATGATGCGAACCAGACCGATTCGGGTGTCATTCTCCACGTTGGTCTTGTCCTCGATGGATTTGACGATTGAAAAGAAAATCTGTGAATTTCCGCTCCACACGAACAGTTTATCAACAGATGTAAGCGTCGGAACGAGTTCCTCAAAATATTTGACATCACTTCTCTGGTTCAGCAGCATGTATACAAGCATGCCGGGGCATTTCTGCTTGATCTGCTGGCTCGTATGCACAGGCGTTTCCCTGTCAAGTCCCACCATGATGATGGCCAGGTCAAAATGGGCGGTGTCCAGCAATGCCAGGGCTTCCTCAGCCGATGTCACTCCCGTTATCCTGGGAAGGGAAAAAAGGCTGTACTGGTATATGATGCCCATAAAGCGCTCGAAAAAGCTGTCCTCGTTCTCAAGCGTAAAGGCATCGTAAAGGGTGGCCACAAAAAGGATCTCCTTTACCTTAAACTTCATCATGTCGAGGTAAATGTACTTGTCAATCGTCTGGCGGTTGAAAAACAGCTGCAGCGGCCTTTTGTTTCTGATCAGCGACTGCCGGTATTCCTCGGGTTTGAAGACCTGGGTTTCCTTTATGCTGCCCCTTCCGTATATAGCCCTGCCTTTCACATTGTTCAGATAACCGCTTATCAGCGTACCCAGGTTGACGATCAGATTCCTTTCCTCTTTCATGAAAGGGCCCTCATAGCAGTCCGGCATCTCTTTCAGATAAAAGACTTCAATGCTGCCTTTCTTGTTGTCAAGGGTGATGAAGTTCTCTTTCTGAACCCATGGCGTATCGGTGAACTCCCTGCTTCTGTATATCCGTCCTTCATAGGTTATCCTCGCAGCCGTATGCCTGGGGTATTGCCAGGATCTGGGAAGGATTGACACTATCTTTTGCAGTGTTTCCTCAACAGGCATTCCCATGGAAATGATCTGTGTGGTCTGGTTCAGGGCACTGAGCTCCTTGAGTCTTTCATGGTGGTCATAAAGAAGACTGGTGAACTCCTCCCGGCTTGCAGAGCCAGCGATCAGGCTGGCCATGTTGATCAGCAGATTGCGCTCCTCCTTCAGAAAAGGCCCTTCATCTGCCTCCGGAAACTCCTTCAGGTAATAAACCTGGATGATCCCCGTCAGGTGGTTGGGTGTTTCAAAGACTTCCTGCTGGAACCAGGGTGTTTCCCTGAAATTCTTGCTTGTGAAGGTCTTTGTGTCATACTGAATGCGGGCCACCGTATGTTCCGGGAACTGGTAGGCCTCCGGCAGAATCTGGCAGATATTCTGAAGGATTTCATCCATAGGTTTGTTCTGCCTGAGCATCATGGAAGTCTGGTTGAGACCCCGCAGCTCTTTCAGACGCTCTGTGTTCTTGGTGATCAGATCCTGCAGGGCCTTTTGTGAAAGTCCTCCGGAAATAAGCACGGCAATATTATTGATCAGGTTGCGTTCCTCCTTAAGGAAAGGGCCTTCGCCGGCAGGAGGAAACTCCTTCAGGTAGAATACCTCAATCTGTCCTTTTAATTTGTCAGACGTTTCAAAAGATTTTTGCTGTACCCAGGGTGTCTCTCTGAAGTTTCCGCTTGTAAATACATGGTTGCCTAATGTTATCCTGACCGCCGTATACTCCGGGTACTGCCAGGCTTCGGGCAACACCCTGCAGATCTCCAGCATGGATTGCTCCAAACCTGCTCCCTTTTTAAGGATCTCCGCAGTATCCAGTATGCCTTTCAGTTCCTTGAGCCTTTCTCTGTTGTTGTATAAAAGGCGTTCAAAGAGTTCCCTTGATATCCTTCCCGCCACCAGTGCCGCGACACTACCGGTAAAACCATCATCTTTCAAAAGCAGCCCTTTCGCGTACATTTCGCATAAGGTCAGCGGGTAATGGATCTCGACCAGCACATTTTTTTTGTCGGGCGTGGCGAAGCTTTTCCTTTCAAAACATCCGGATGATGCAAAACCGCGGCTGCGGCATACGAGGCTGTCAAAAGAAATGCTGACCGAAACGCGTTCGGGATGTAAATAAGATCCGGCTATGATCTCGCAAACTTCCCTGAGCGATTCCTCAACAGGTTCCGGTTTGCCCAGCATCCCTGAAATCTGATTCAGCGCTGATAATCTGTGTTGGGCCAGATCACGGATATCTTTGCTCATTCATCACCCTTTTTGTTGTTTAATCCAAACCCATTCTCATGCGAAAATACTGCATTTTCAGATTAAGGTTCAGGTTTGACCCCCATAATCTTGCCATTCTTCTGTCTGCATTCCGGGTTATGGATTGCCCGCATTTTGTCAGCATCATAAGAACAAAGCTGCCATTGTTGTGAAATCAAGTATGAATTGCTAAATTTACTCAGCAGATGCCTCAAATGCCGATTACCAGAACCGTTTCCCTGCTTGTTGCGGTTTCCCCAAATTTGGAAGACAATGAACAAGCCCCGGTACATAAATGTATTCAGCCAGATCCCGTTGCGTGAAATTCTGTTTGAAGCCGGTGCACTGGCATCTTTTTCCGTCATGGTTCTCAGGCAGATGTTCAGAAAACCGTTTGAAGGCCAGGAACTGCTGAAGCAGTCCTTTTTTACAGGTTACAAATCACTTCCGCTGGTGCTGATCACAGGCTTTATCCTTGGCATGGTGCTGACCCTGCAATCGCGTCCCCTTCTGGTGGATTTCGGGGCTGAGTCGGAATTACCGGGTCTGGTGGCCATTTCCATCATCCGTGAGATAGGCCCCGTTATCATCGCCCTGATCTGCGCCGGCAAGATTGCTTCAGGCATAGGCGCCGAGCTCGGATCCATGAGGGTGACAGAACAGATCGATGCCATGGAAGTTTCCGGCACAAATCCCCTCAAATACCTGGTAGCCACAAGGGTACTGGCCACCACCATCATGGTGCCCCTTCTGGTGATTCTGGCTGATTTCATATCGCTGGTGGGTTCCTACACGGCTATGAACATACACAGCACCATATCCTTCAAACTTTATCTGTCGCTTTCATTTGATGACCTTACCTTCCTGGATATCATCCCTGCCACCATCAAGACATTCATATTCGGTTTCATCATCGGCATTGTCGGCTGCTTCAAGGGTTACCATGCGGAAAGGGGAACCGAATCGGTGGGTATCGCCGCCAATTCTGCTGTGGTCACGGCATCCCTGTCGATTTTCATCATTGATCTGCTTGCGGTGCAGATAACGGACCTGATCTCCAACCTGTAAACCATGGAGAAACTCATTGAAATACAGAACCTGCGAAAGACATTTGACGGTGTCGAAGTGCTTAAGGGAGTGAACCTTGATCTGGAAAAAGGCAAGAATGTCGTACTTCTCGGAAAATCCGGCATCGGGAAGTCGGTGCTGATAAAGTGCATAGTGGGACTTATCACGGCAGACTCAGGGTCCATAAAGGTGTTCGGGCAGGAAATCAGTCATCTTGACCCTGAAGGATTGCTTGCCCTCAGGAAAAGGGTCGGCTTTTTGTTCCAGGGAGGGGCCGTCTATGATTCCATGACGGTGCGCGAGAACCTTGAATTCCCCATCCGGAGGAGCCTCTACACGCGCAATAAGGAACAAATTGACGCCATGGTGACACGGGCGCTGGAGAACGTGGGACTGCTCGATGCGATCGACAAAATGCCCTCCGAGCTGTCGGGGGGGATGAGAAAAAGGGTGGGACTGGCAAGAACGCTGATCCTGCACCCGGAAATTATCCTTTATGACGAGCCGACGACGGGTCTGGACCCTGTGACATCCGGAGAGATCAGCGAGCTGATCCTCGAGATCCAGAAAAAATACAACACCTCGTCGATCATCATCACACACGATCTGAAATGCATCAGGGCCACGGCCAACAGCATAAGCCTTCTCAAGGACGGCATTATCGTCGCGGAAGGCACATTTGACGAATTCCTGAAAAGCCAGGATAAGGAAATCAGGTCTTACTTCTCTTAATCATAACTGCCATGGAAAACAGGACATCCAACTACATCAGGCTCGGCATTTTCGTTTTCACGGCCGTAATCGTCTTCGTTCTTGCTGTCTATTACCTTGGCAGCAAACAGCACCTGTTCAGGAGGAATTTTGTCATCCATACCGATTTCAGGACTGTCAAGGGACTCAAGCCGGGCAACAATGTCAGGCTGCTGGGCATCGACGTGGGAACGGTTGCCGGTATCACCATAATGAATGATTCCATCGTGCGTGTCAGCATGAGCCTCGATGAGGACATCAAGCAGTTCATCCGGAAGGATTCGAAGGTTGAAATAGATAACGAGGGACTCATGGGATCCAAGATCATCACCATATTCCCTGGCAGCAACAGCGCAGGTTTTGTTGAAGACGGCGATCACCTTGCATCGACTGAAACCGTCAATGTCGAAGATATCCTTTCAGAACTGGAAAGGACAACCGGCTATACTACGAAAGTGGCATCAAACCTGTCGGAGATCACCAGAAAGATCAATCAGGGGGAGGGTGATCTCGGCAGGCTTGTCAACGATAACATGCTGAAGTCTGAACTTGACCGCACCGCCATGGAGATACGCATGCTTGTGCAGGATCTGCGTGATATTACGGATAAGGTGAATTCAGCCGACAATGACCTGGGCAGGCTGCTTAACAGCAGGGAGATCACCGACAGGGCCGCTTTGGCCGTTCAGAACCTGGACAGCGCTTCGGCGGACGCCCGTCAGTTTGCAAGGGAACTGTCGGTGGCAGCCAGGGAGATCAATTACGGCAACGGCACCATCCACCGGCTGATATACGACACCCTCCTGATCCGGAGCATTGACACCACGATCATGAAAGTGAACAACGGCATTGAAGAGGTGGTTGGAAGCGCCGGTGCGGTGAGGGAAAGCTGGATCGTCAACCTTTTCTCCAAAAAGGAGAGAAGGAAAAGAAATTAATCGTAGTCTCCCCTGCCACCCCCTCCGCCGCCGCCAAAGCGCGGATTCACTATGTTGTTGTATATCGAGCCGAAAGTATATGAAATGCCGACACCTCCCTCGTACCTGAAGTTTGTTTCCAGTTCCCTCAGTCTCAGGTATATATCTTCATACGACCGGTCTCCCTTGGCCAGCTCGATCTGGTTGTGAATAAAAGCCACCCCTCCATTCACATTCAGGGAGAGTCCTTTGAGCAACCTGATCCTCAGATACCCATCCAGTTCCACCATGTTTTTCTTGAAGTCATGAAGGTAGTTCATGGCCTCCATCGACAAATTGGCCGAACCCCACCGCTGCTGCACCGCCAGGGCAATCTGAAGACTCTGTCCGAAAAGCCTTTCATACATTTTATCGTATATCGTGGTATCAATATAATTGTTATAGATATAACCCAGTCCGTACATGATGCGAAGCTGCTTGCGGGTGGATTGTGAATATGGAAATATGTCATATTCAATGACAGGAGCTACCTTTACCTGCAGATCGATGTTGCTGTAGGATGAAGAACTGACCTCCGCTATTGCCCCCGCAGACCAGTGATCGGTGAGGCTCAGAGCCGTGAGGTGGTTAAAGTTCCATGACTTTCTCACAGCCTCGGTCCTTGTCTCCTCCAATTGTTCTGTATCGTCGTTCCACCTGTCCCTTATATAGATATTCTTATTGTAGCTGTGGTAAAAACTGCTTTGGGTTTTCATTTTGGCCGTTATCCTGTCTGCTGAAAGGCTGTTGCTCCACGCATATTCCTTCTGTCTTTTTTCAAGCTGGAATTCAGGTTCCGTGCCCAGCTCAAACACCCAGAAATCCCATCTGTCCGCCACCTGCTCCGGCTCCTCCTGCCTCTCACCCCGGTAGCTGACGACCACGTTGTCCTTGATGGAGGTCTTCGCCACATAACGCATCATGCCGATCGCAAGCGTGTTTGTCAGTCCCGCCCTCGTGACATCCTGCGTGTTGTCGGGATTTGTGTGATAGGTAAGGGTGTCTTTCATTCCTGTAAACTCTTCCTGTCCCGTATAAAACAAGGTATACCCGGTGCCTCCGCTGCCGGTGGACTGGCTGGTGACAAGCAGGTAAACCTGCGCTTCCCTGACGTCGCGCACGTAGTTTATGTAAGGCATCTCCTGCCGGATGTAGTTCATATCGCACCGCTGGCAGTCAATGAAAACCCTGATCGCATTTTTACGGGTCGTGTCTGATCCGGACAGGCCATCCTGTGCGGAAAGAGGAACCGATAGCAGTGTCAGTCCCGAAAGCATCAAAGCCAAAGAATTAAAGCATGTTGCCGCATCCATTCTTTTCATGTGTAAATAATTTAAATTTTTAAGTTCACATGGAACCTCCATGTTTAAAAATTATTTTCATGCTTGTTTGTGTTTTCAAAACATGGAGGGTTCATACCTTTATTTTATCATCAAATTATTAATTATTATTTCATTACACAACACATGGAGCACCCAAACAAACATTATTGGTCATTTGCTTCGCTCAGTGGTGTCAAGCATTTAATTTGGGTGGTTCATTGCGGGGGATTAGAATTATGAATAAAATCAAAAATGACGCAAAAAACCGGACAATGCAAGGTTTTTGTACAAAACCCCGGTTTTCATGGTTCAAATGGCAATCCAGGCTTGTATTGACCATCATCGGTTTATGTCAATAAAACTCACACTTTGGTATAATTTGTTTTATTTACAATTGCCGAATTCATATTTTTGATGCTCATTAGCGGGATTAAGGCATTGTCTATGCCGGAGGCCCGTCGGATGTGGCATCATTCAAAGCTTTTCATGAAAAACAGAACCGTTTTCATACATTTAAGCTTCTGGTTCGTACTGCTTGCCATAAACCTTGCGCTGGTTTCACGTCTGGAGGATTTTGACGCGGAACTGATCGTGGAATTTATGAATGTGGCTTTTTATGCAGCCATTTTTTATCTTAACATACTTGTCATCTTCCCCCAGATGTACGAGGACAACAAAGTCACTTATATTGTCACAAGCCTGCTGCTGCTGATTCTGGCGGCCATCGGACTTCATTACCTGAATGAACTGCTGCTTGACCTGCTCGGTGAACGGCGTAGGAACCGGGGGTGGGGGATCAGCTTCTTTTACCAGCCGTTATGGATGGCACTCATTTACATGGTCGGCACGATCAACTCCATTCAGAAAATGCTCAACGAAAAGACAGGCAGGATACAAAAGATCACGGAAGAGAAGCTGCAGACCGAACTCCAGCTGCTGAAGAACCAGATCAATCCCCATTTCCTGTTCAACGCGCTCAATAATATCTATTCGCTGGCCTACACAAACTCCGGGAAAGCCCCGGACAGCATTCTCAAGCTTTCCGAGATGCTCCGCTATGTCATCGAAGATTGCAGCAGGGAAAACGTATCGCTCGACAATGAAATAGCCTATATTAAGAACCTTATTGAGTTCTACAGGATGAAGACACCTGAGGAAAGGAAAATCGAGTTTTCCTACCGCATCGAACATCCTTCGCTGCCCATCGCCCCGATGCTGTTCCTCCCGTTTATTGAGAACAGTTTCAAATACAGCAGGATCGATGAGGACAAAAACGGGTACATCTCCATCATGCTGAATGAAAGCGCAGCAAAGGTTCATTTCCTTATCAGGAACTCTGTGTTCACAAAAAGAAAGACATTGCAGGGCTCGGGGCACGGCATTTCAAACGTGCAACAGAGACTCGAGATCATCTACCCCGGCAGGCATTCCCTGCAGATCCTTGCAGACGAAGAAAGCTACCAGGCAGAACTTAACCTGAACCTGATATGAACCTGAATTGCGCAGTCATTGACGATGAATACCTTGCCAGGCAGTACATCGTGGATTATATCCGGAAACTGCCGTTCCTTCACCTCGTCGGTGATTACAGTTCACCGCTGTCGGTGCTCGAGGAAATCAAGAACAGGAAGGTGGATATCCTGTTTCTTGACATACAGATGCCGGATATAACGGGACTGGAATTCCTGAGGACACTGAACCCGCAGCCTTACATCATACTGACGACTGCCTACAAGGAATATGCGCTGGATGGCTATGAACACAACGTGGTTGATTACCTTCTCAAGCCATTCTCTTTCGACCGCTTTCTGAAAGCCATCAACAAAGTGGTTGACAAAGTGCAGAAAGAAAGGGCAGCCGGTGAACCGGCCACCGATCAGGAGGAATTCAACAAGCCGACATGTGAAAACAATTATATCATCATTCGCGCCGACAGGAAATTGTACAAAATAAACTGCGATGACCTCATATATGTCGAAGGACAGAAATCATACGTCACCCTTCATACCCTTGAGAAAAAAATAACGGCACTGATCACCCTCAAGGAACTTGAAGATAAGCTCCCGTCCGGCCAGTTTATACGGATACATAAATCGTTCATTGTATCCGTCAGGTATATCACAGCCCTGGAAGGCAGCCTGATAGAGATCAGGGGCAGAAAACTGGCTGTTGGAAGCAGCTACCGTGCCGCGGTTGAAAAACTGTTTAACATACGCTGACACCATCCGGTCTTACCCGGTCATTTCAGCAGCCGCATGAAACCGTTAAATAATGTTAAAGCATTTTAAATCGCACCGGAATATTCTTAGCTTGGTCAGATTATTGGACTTGTGCCGGCACTGGTTCTTTGCCGGCATGAAACGGCAGAAAATCTAATAAACCAATTTACGGATACTATGAAAAACAATGAAATAAGAAATGCAGGCATTCTCTTCCTGTGCCTCATGCTGACGGCCATTTGCGGTATCAGCGCACAGGGTCAGGGCAGCGCGGCATCCGCCGCTCTCGACAAGCAGGTGAATGATTTTCTCAACAGCCGGGCTTACTCATGGCGCGACATGAATGTGCCCGCTTCAGACGGAAAAGCCCTTTACGATATCATCGTATCCAATAACTACAAGAGCGCGCTTGAAATCGGCACCTCAACGGGGCATTCGGGCATCTGGATCGCATGGGCGCTGAGCAAGACCGGGGGCAAGCTGATCACTATCGAGCTTGATCCGGGAAGGCATCAGGAAGCACTGGCCAACTTCAAGGCAGCCGGTTTGTCACAGTACATTGATGCCCGTCTCGGCAATGCCCACGATATCGTGCCAAAGCTCCCGGGTCCCTTTGACTTTGTCTTTTCAGATGCCGACAAGGACTGGTACATCAACTATTTCAAATCGCTCGATCCCAAACTGACCGTCGGGGGTGCATACGCCACACACAATATCAGTCAGCGGGGCGGCGGCAGTGATTTTTACAATTATGTCATTTCGCTTCCCAATTACAAAACCTCCATTGTCCGAGGCAGCAGCCTGGCCGTCAGTTATAAAACTTCCAAATAATTTCAGATGGACGAAAGGCCCGCCAATCACCTGCCCAGAAAAATCGGTCTTTGTTCTGCATCCAACATAGTAATAGCCAACATGATAGGGGCCGGGATCTTCACGACCTCCGGCCTGCTGATGAGCGGACTTGACAACCCCTGGCTGCTGATCGTGCTTTGGGCAGTCGGGGGAGTGGTTGCCCTTTGCGGGGCACTTTCCTATGCCGAGCTGGGGGCTGCCATGCCCCATGCCGGAGGTGAATATGTTTTCCTTTCCAGGCTATACCATCCCCTGTTTGGCTTTCTTAGCGGCTGGGTGTCTTTTGTGGTTGGCTTTTCAGCACCCATTGCCTCATCGGCCATCGGTTTCAGCGAATATTTCTTCAGGGCCTTCCCCCAGCTTCTTGAAGCCGGGAATACGGGAGTGTTCTTCTCAACTTACCTGAATAAGATAGTGGCCATACTGATTATCCTTCTTTTCACCATGGTGCACCTGAGGGGAATCGACTTCGGGGCCAAAATACAGAATTACCTGACTCTGCTGAAAGTGGGTCTCATAGTGGTGCTCATCCTTGCCGGACTGTCGCTTGGCAACGGCAATTTCGGCCATTTCAGCCAGGGATCTCCTGTTACCCTGAATTTTAACGGGTTGAAAACAATGGGACTTTCGCTGATGTGGATCATGTTTGCCTACAGCGGCTGGAATGCGTCAACTTACATCGGATCGGAAATCACCAACCCCGTGCGCAATCTCCCCCGGTCGCTGCTGTACGGAACCGCCATCGTAACAGTCATGTATTTGTTTCTCAACATCATATATGTTTATGCCATCCCGCCTGATGACATGAAAGATGTCATTTCGATCGGGGGACTTACGGTGCGAAACCTGTTTGGCAGCACCATGGAGTTCACCTTTTCCCTGCTGATCGCCTTTGCACTTTTCTCCTCGCTCAGTGCCTTCATCATCATAGGTCCCCGTGTCTATTACTCCATGGCCATAGATGGTTATTTCTTCAAATTCGTGTCGAAGATCCATCCCCGGTTCAAGGTGCCTTCAGCGGCCATCATGCTTCAGGCGGCCATTGCCATCGTCATGGTGCTCTCAGGAACTTTTGACCAGATCCTGACCTATATGGGATTTTCGCTCGGGTTGTTCCCGGTGCTTGCTGTCGCCGGCGTTTTCAGGCTTCGGGCCTCGGGAGAAAGCAAGCTTGCGTTTAAAGGGTTCCCCGTTTATGTCATTGTCTATCTTGCATTCGGCATCACCATGCTGGTGCTGTCATTCCTGGAGCGGCCCGTCGAGTCTTCCATTGCGCTGGGCACGGCAGTTGTCGGCATACCGTTGTTTTATCTCTTCCGGCAAAAGAACCATGGCAGCTGACCGGCTGTCAGTCGTTCCTCAACACGGATACGAGGTTCATTTTACGTAGCTGCAGGGACGCCGTCAGGAAGATCCACAGCAGGCCATTCAGGAGAATGATCCCCAGCAGCATCCCCATCAGCGGCGCAGGTATGTTCTGGCTCCCTGACAGATAGGAGGGAAGCGATGAAAGCACGGCCGGTACCATTCCCCCGGCCATGCCTGCCAGCAGCATCAGGGAGTATTCGGTGACGACTATCCTGAAAATGTCTTTCTGAAGGTATCCCGCGGCCACCATGATGCCAAGTTCTTTTTTCCTTTCCGCCATGCTCCTTGCCAGCACGATTGCCAGTCCCATTGTCCCCAGCAGCAAACCGAAAGCTCCCAGAATGACAAATATCTGAAGATAGGTGTTCTGCACGGACGCAAATTCAGCCAGCCTGGAAACGGCCGGTTCCATATCCCATCCGTATTCTCCCATTGCCAGTTGCATGTCGCCTGTCAGTTTTTCTGTATCAGGTTCCCCGCTTTCAATCAGGAAAAAGCGGGTGCCGGATGCGGTGGGAAATTCCCTGAGCAGGTGGCTGGCGGAAATGATCACCTGACCCTGGAGGACCGATGCTGCCAGTCCCCCCACCAGCTTTACATACAGCGAATCACCAAACTCGTTCACATAACGGAGGGTGTCGCCTGTCTTTTTGCCAAGCCCCCATTGTATGACAGTCTGGTCGGCAATTCCCGGGATGACATTCCCGGAACGGTTTTCGAGGGATGACCACGGGTCTGACGGGTCAACGTCTTCCGTTGCGGAGGCGAAGGAAAAACGTCCTTTCATCAGAGACAGATTTACACCCAGCATACGGGGATTGCTGATGCGGTTCAGATTCAGGCAGCTGGCATCGTCACCCTCGTGCACCATGAAAGGTACAATGTTAAGGGAATCCGGTAGTCCGAATTCGCGTCTGACCTCTGCCAGTTCAAGGTTTTTGATGACCGGCACGGTTGATTCCGCCACAAAATCGAATCCCCCCGTGCCGCTTGACGGGTTATCAGCGTCCGAGGCAAGGTCTCTTCTGTTAGAGCCTGTCGCCACGACAGTAAAAATGCCAAGGCTCAGCAGTATGATGACTGTCAGGCTTCTGCCCCGGTTCCTGATCATGTTCTTTATACTGAGTGATGTCATACTCAGATGTGAGATACTGCCGTGTTCCATCCTGCGCATGATCAGATCTGACAGCAGAAGAAACACAGCCATCAGCAGTGCCCCGCAGACAAGGAAGACAGCGGGGTCCGGCACGCCTCCCCGTGCCGCCTGCCACGAAAGCAATCCCGTGCATGTCAGAGAAAGCAGAATGACCGCCAGCCTTTTCATTTTTTGTGTCAGCTGTCCGGAATCAGCCGGAAGATTTTGCTGCAATTGGATGACGCTCATCGTCAGGTGCCGGCGCACCAGCCATGCGGTCACACCCCATGCCAGCAGCATGCTGATCATAAATCCACCCGCAAGTGACCATGGCTGGATCGAAATCTCAAGAACGTCAGTCCTTACGATGTCCTGCCATACCCTGTTCAGTCCCCTGAACACCAGCTTTCCGTATACGACTGCCAGCGCAGTTCCCGCCAGGGCCCCTGCAAGCGCCACCGCCATCCCTTCCAGGAGGTAAATCCTGCGGATAAGCCTGTGGCTGAAGCCCATGGCGACAAAGGTGCCGGTTTGTTCCGCACGCTGGCCGAGGCTGAAGATGATCAGCAGGGCAGCCAGCAACACCCCGGAGAGAAGAATGAAAAAGCTGAGTCCAAGAAAGAGCTGTCCGAAGTCCACTCCCTGTGCCGCTGCTTCCAGACCTTTTTTCTTCAGCTCGTTGACTTGGAAACCCAGCGCAAAAATATCGGTGTTGTCCTTTATAACCCTCCGTATCTCTTCTTCGCCGGCCATTGCATCGCCGATGCGTATGGCCGTCAGGTCACCGAACCGGTTGCCCCATAGTCTCCGGGCCGCAGCAAGCGAAATGAACGCTTTTGGCGTGCCCTTCCAGGTGTTCCAGTACTGTTCATCCTTGTCTCTTATCCTGCCGAGATCGATCGGGATGCCAGCCTCCCATTCGCTGCAGCTTCGCGCGTCTGCCAGTCCCGGGATGCCGGGCATCAGTCCCCTGTCCCCGTAAATACCTTCCATGCCGGTCACCGACCTTACCCTGAAAGCGGCCTGTCTGACAGTCAGCTCGCTGAGCGGTCCCACTTCATAGTATTCCAGTGTCAGTGTATCCCCGACCTCTGCCATGATATCGTCAGCAGTCCACTTGTTTATGATTATCTCATCTTCCGGAAGATCATCAAAGGGTCCTGATACAAAGGAATATGGTGTTTCATGCTGGCCGAGGCGGATCGAATTGACAAAATAGGTGAGTACAGGCCTGGCTTGCGGCAGCGATTGCATAATGGATGATGATACCAGCGTATCCAGGAAAACCCGTTCCGAAGATACTTCCCACTCCCCTGTTCCATTATGGTATTGAATGCGCAGGTTGAGGTCCTCCGGCTGCCAGTGCTGAACCAGCAATGATTCAAGACTGTTTTGGGTACCCTCTCCCTTCACAAGGATTACGTTGGCCATGTTTTCAATGCCCATCACGCCGTTCAGCCAGTCTCCCTTCACAAATACGTTCATGGGAGCGGTTTGCGAAACCTGCAGGTTGAACCTGCCGAAGCTTTCCCTTCCGGCAATGGCCCGGACCGTGACCTGTCTGGCGACTGTCTGCTCATCGTCCGATACAAGCGGCGCATTAAGCGGCATCACGCTGGCTTTACGCATCCTCAGCAGCAGCATATCCCCCACCTTCAGATTCAGCCGCGCGGCAACGTTTTCACTGATCACCGCTTCCCCGTCTTCCGGTTCAAAAATGCCGGCCGGAGCGCCGCTCACGGTTGCGAAATTGCTGTCGATTCCGATTACCCGCACTCCGTTCAGGCGGAGCTGACCTCCGTCGGCCAGTGCCACCGCGTCAAGCATCATGCCGGATGAGGCGCTGAAAGTGCCTTCTTCATTAATTCTCCCGGCAAGGGAGGTTGTAAAGAACCTTTCTCCAGCCGTTATGGTATAGGAAATGTCACCGAGACGGTAATCCACGGCCTTTTCAAGGCTGTAACCCACCGAATCACCGACGATGAATGCACCTGTAATGATGGCCGTACTGACAGCCGTTCCCAGAAGGATGAACAGGTTACTTCCCAGATAATGCAACAGGCTTGAAAAGCTCAGCCGAAGCAGGGTGATGCGTCTGCCGTCATACCTGCGTGCGGGTGTGTTTTTCATTGTTCCGTGTAAAGTGACAGGTTCCCGTGTTTCAATAAATATACCCTGTCCATAGTCCGTGCCAGTTCCATGGAATGGGTCACCACGATCAGGGTGATGCCGGTATCCCTGTTCATCGCTGTCAGCAGGTGCCCCAGCGACCTCGCATTTTCCTCGTCCAGGGCGCCGGTGGGCTCATCTGCCAGCAGCAGCCTTGGTTCATTGATCAGCGCCCTCACCACAGCTGCCCGCTGGCATTCGCCGCCTGACAGTTCCGCCGGTTTCTGCAGGCGCTGATCCCATATCCCCGTTCTTCTGAGCCACCTTTCCGCCCTTTCACGGGCATCCCCGTCATTCTTACCTGAAGGCAGGGTAGGCAGCAGCACATTTTCCCAAAGTGTCAGCTGGGGAAGCAGATGATGGAACTGGAAAACAAATCCTATCTCCCTGTTACGGAAAGCAGCCAGTTCGGCCTGATTATACCTGCTGACGTCACGTCCGTCGAACCATACTTCCCCGGTGTCGGGTTTGTCGAGCATGCCCATAATATTCAGAAGGGTTGTTTTCCCTGATCCGGAGGGACCCACAATGGCAATCTTCTCACCCTGTTCCACGGTGAGAATAAGGTCATTCAGCACCTCCCGGCTCACCTTGCCGTAGCGGCTCCTGTAGGATTTGCCTATATGACTGAGTCTGATCAGCATGTTTGATTATCTATGGTTTGCCTGTATACATCTATCATCTTTTCAGCGAGTATATGGATGTTGAGCCTTTCTGCCACGCCCTTCCTTGCGCTTTCGCTCAGCTGTCCCAGTTTTACCCTGTCATCGAGAAGTTCCCTGAGGGCTGCGGCCAGTCTGCCGGGACTGTTTTCGCCGTATGCAATGCCGCCGCCGGTCATCCCTATGATTTCAGGGAATGCCCCCAGTGAAGGCTGCACCACGGGTATGCCTGAAGCCATGGCTTCAGCCATATAGATGCCGAAAGCTTCACCATTGCGGACGGGCACCGACAACAGGGAGACCTTGCTGAAGAAACGCTGTCTGCCCTCTCCTTCAAAGTCAGCGTGAAAGTCAACCTTTGGCATCAGTCCCCCTGCCGACAACTTCTTCCGTATGTTCCTGATAAACCCTGAATCATCTCCGGTACTGCCCCCGGTGATCACAAGTCCCACGTCCTCATAGGCGGGATCGCCCTTCAGCAGCATAAACGCATCGACCAGAATATCCAGGCCGTTTTCATGGCACATCCTGGAGATAAATCCAAGGTTCCTGCTTTTTTCAGCAGCGTTGACGTATTTGTATTCGTCCGGATCGACTCCGATATGGACGCTGGAAATCTTTGCCGGGTCAAGGTTCATTTTGGCGATGGCCATCTCCCTGTAATAATCGCTGACGGCGATGAACCGGTCAACGTATCTCGAGTTCTCAGCTATGAGTTCCCATGCTTTCTGCCGGCCTGACGGGGTCATCACGTCAACCCAGGTGTCTTCGTCCTGCAGGGAGCAGACCAGGGGTGCCCCGATCCTTTCCCTGAGCCTGTGTGCCAGTCCCAGCAACAGCGCATTCGACAAATGGATAACGTCGGGTTTGTAATGGCCTGCCATCCAGTTGACCATCTCTTCCAGTTCATCCTGCTGTTTCCCCTTTTCACCCATCAGCATGGAAATTGTCATTTCTTCGAGTCCCCTTGCCCTTGTCGATCCGGCATTCCTGGCAGCCAGCTTAAGCACGGGCCTGGAATTGAGAAGCCTGTCGATCCAGGCCGGCGCGTTTCGGAAAACAGGAAACAGCTGTTTCAGGTAAATGCTGACGGCACCATAGAATACGGGGATGCCGGCAAGGTCGTGCTCATCCGCAAAAAGGGGAAGGTACATGGGCACCTTGACCACATCATGCCCCCGGTTGCGCAGGGCGGTGAAATACTTGGCATCGCGAAGGCAGTTGCCGCAGTAAAAGCTGCCCCCTGACCCCGGTATTATATGAATGATTTTCATAAATAAATAATTTAAATTTTTAAGGTCACATGGAACCTCCATGTTTAAAAATTATTTTCATGCTTGTTTGTGTTTTCAAAACATGGAGGGTTCATACGCTTATTTTATCATGAAATTAATAATTGAATGTCAGTTCAATAATGCAAGGAGCATTCATATAAACATAAACTGTTACTCGCTTCGCTCGTGAGATCGCAACACAGAGCTGTCTCAATTCTTAGATATGGGTGGTTCATATACAGGTGCTTTTAATTCAGATGATTCTTTTATTGTTCTCTTTGTTAATCTGTAGGTTATAAGATTCGCCGGCTTTTCCTGGTTCATACCACGATTGCGGGCAACAGAGCCACTAGGCCTTCCTTCATCGCTGCTGCGGTACCATGGCATCAGGTCGCCTGAGGACCGGCCTAATGGTTCAGATTGCCTACCTGCAATTTATGGCATTTCCTCCTGATTCATATCGGTTATATGGTTAAAAAATGTTATTATCAGGAATCAAGCCACAACATGTCGTCCGGATCAGGCACATTTCTGCGTAAGTCCCGCCGGCTTTCCGAGTCCTGGAATCCGTTGGTCATGTCACTAAAAATCGGTCCAAATCTGACTGAATTCCTGCAATTTTTTAACTTTACATACTTGTCACAATGATAACAAATCCATGTCCAGGCTGGTTCAATTGCTTAAGGAGGATATCAGAACAATTTCCCTGATCAGTCTGGGTATCTTTTTGTTCACACTTTTCTTTGAACCCTTTTCTTTGCCCCTCCAGGCGTTTGAAAGCAGGCTTGTTTTCCTGGCGGGGATGGCGGGTATAGTATTCCTGGTCACGGCCGTGGTGCGGGCCGCTTTCCCCCAGACCGCAGCCGCCGCGGCCGAGCATAGTCTCCGCAACGTGCTGATTTCATATGGAAGCGGTTTCACCATGCTTGTTTTGTCATCGGTAGCCCTGGCCTTTTACCTCAGGTTTGTCGGATCGGTGAATATCAGTTTTTATGTCATGTTCAGGATCATACTGATCTGCATGGCTCCTCCCGTTGCCCTGAGGACGATCTCACGCTGGAAAGAACTCACTGCCAGAAATGCCACACTGCTCAGTGAAAAAGAAAATGCCGGGCAGCGGACCGACGGAGCGACTGAGGCTTCCTTGCCCAGACCGGTTGAATTCATATCCGAAAATTTTAACGACAACATCACCCTGCTGACCTCTGAGGTGGTGTACATGCGGTCTGCCGATAATTATGTCGAGATTTACCATCATGAGGAGGGACAGCTCAAAAAGAAGCTTATCCGGAACACGCTCAGCAATGTAGAGCTGCTGTTAAAGCCGTTCCCGGCTTTTATCCGCTGCCACAGGACCTGCATCGTGAACCGTGAATTTGCGGAAAGCTTTTACAGCAAAGACCACAATTACTGGCTGCACCTGCAGGGGGCCAATGAAGAAATACCGGTTTCACGTCAGTATGTTCTTAAAATAAAAGAGGCCATGGCCAAGGGAAAGGGATGAATGCCACCCGTCCACTTCTGCCAGCACCCGCAACAGAACAGTGGTCAGCGTCCCTGAATCATGATTATTAATCCCTTCATTTTCCGAGAGTTATATAACATGATTATTTTTGGGCAGGTTTAACCCATAAATCAATCTTGTCTTTATGAATATATTGCTTGTCAATCCGAAATTTCCGGATACTTACTGGAGTTTTAAACATGCCCTGAAGTTTGTTTCAAAAAGGTCGCTGAATGTGCCGTTGGGACTGATCACGGTGGCTTCCATGCTGCCGGGGGAATGGAAAAAGAAACTGGTCGACTGCAATGTTAACAAATTGTATGACAGAGATATAAAATGGGCGGATTACGTATTCCTCGGTGCCATGTCGGTTCAGTCAGCTTCC
>JAXDCR010000186.1:0-2544 GCA_034677845.1 Bacteroidales bacterium
GCGTGCAGTATGACCACCTTGGGTATGATGGCAGCCGGGTCAATGCCAGCTGGGATGCCAAATGGAGGTCAGCCGTGAAAAGCTATGACGACCGCTGGGTGATAGAGCTGGCTATACCGTTCCGGAGCCTGCGCTATTTTGAAGGCGATACGGAATGGGGTGTCAACTTCGGCCGCCTTGACCTGAAGACGAACGAGAAGTCCGCCTGGGCGCCCATGCCGCGCAATTTCAACCACTGCGACCTTGCCTACACAGGCACCCTGATATGGGATAAGCCGCTGGGAAAATCGGGGCTGCGTTTTTCACTGATCCCTTACCTGACCGGCAAGGTCACCAGGAACAACAGGCCGGTGCAGTCAGACGCCAAATGGAGCGGCAACGCCGGCTTTGACACCAAGGTCATGCTGTCAACCTCGATGAACCTGGACATCACGGTAAATCCCGATTATTCACAGGTTGAAGAGGACAGGCAGGTGACCAACCTGGACCGCTTCGAGCTATATTTCCCCGAAAGGCGGCAGTTCTTCCTGGAAAACAGTGACCTGTTCGCTGACCTGGGCAACAGCGCGGCAAGGCCTTTCTTTTCGAGGCGCATTGGCATGCAGGTGCCTGTCAACGCGGGGGCGAGGCTAAGCGGCAAACTCGGCGACAGGTGGCGCGTGGGTCTCATGGACATGCAGACCGGAAAAGACAGCATGCAGGCCGGCATAACCGATGACATCCCGGCAAGCAATTTCGCGGTGGCCGTGCTCCAACGCCAGGTATTCAGCAGGTCGAGCGTTACGGCATTCTTTATCAACAAGGCGCTGACGGGTGATTATGCCGACACCCTCTTTGAGGGAAGAGAACACAACAGGGTGGCGGGACTGGAATACAACCTCGCCAGTCCCGACAACAAATGGACCGGCAAAGCGTTCTACCACCAGTCCTTTAACTCCGATGTCAGTCTCCGCACGGCCACCCTTGCCGGTGACCTGGGCTATTCAACCAGATACTTCGGCGCCAGCCTGAGCAGCACCTGGATCGGCCGGGATTACAACGCGGAGGTCGGCTACATCAGAAGGACAGGGTATTTTGAGGTTTCACCGACAGTGAAATACACCTTCTATCCCACAGGCAGCCGGGTGCTTAGCCATGGTCCCAACCTGAGCTTTGACCTGATCACCGACTCTGAATTCAACATGACCGACAGATCCACTGCTCTGGGATACACGATAGGCTTCCAGAACAGGAGCCAGTTAACTTTCAAGGCCAATGAGGACTATGTGCTGCTCGACAGACCGTATGACCCGACAAACACGGGCGGACAGAAACTGGCCGCCGGGGAGGACTTTAACTGGTACACCGGCACAGCGGGTTTCTCCTCCGATTCCAGAAAGCTGTTCACCTATTCCCTGAGTGCAGGTTATGGCAGTTATTACAACGGAACCAAACTGAGCCTTACCGGAACGGTGAGTTACCGGTTCCAGCCATACGGCAGCATTTCAGTTTCGGCCAACTATAATGATATCGAGCTGCCTGACCCCTATACAAGCGCAACGCTGGTGCTGCTGAGTCCCAGGCTTGACGTTACCTTCACGGATAAGGTTTTTCTCAGCACCTTCATTCAGTACAACGACCAGACAGACAACGTAAACATGAACATAAGGCTTCAGTGGCGGTTTGCACCCGTGTCTGACCTGTTCATCGTTTACACGGGCAACTCCTATGCCGATGGTTTTGCCAACAAGAACAGGGGACTGGTGGTCAAGATTTCTTACTGGCTGAACTGAGGCAGGTATGCCTGTACTGGAGAAAACTTAACATATAAACAACGATGCTGCAAACCACTCATGACAGATACCTGACGGCGCAAACAATCATTGCATGCAAACTGCATCTGATTCTGAAACGGCCTGTCATGATCTAATCATAAAATGAGCCAATGAAACGGATATTGTTATTTCTTTTGAGCTGTGACTTCATGTCTGCCCTGCTGACCGCACAGACCCAGCAGGTCATCAGCCGGCTTGAAATTTATGACCTGGAAACAGGGCAACGCACGCTCGTCAGGGAGTTCAGCGCCAACATCCAGGCTCCCAACTGGACTCCCGACGGGCAGTTCCTGGTGTACAACTCGGGGGGACTGATGTACAAGATTCCGGTGACCGGAGGTGAACCTTTGTTCATCAACACGGGAAATGTGATCGGCAGCAACAACGACCATGTCATCTCACCTGATGGCAAGCTTTTGTGCATCAGCGCCCGGGGACCTGCCGGCGGTTCGCAGGTGTATGTGCTGCCGCTGGGCGGCGGCGAGCCTAAGCTCATAACCCCTCTGGCCCCTAGCTACCTGCACGGCATATCCCCCGACGGCAGGTACCTGGCCTATACAGGCGGACGAAACAACAATATGGACGTTTATGTGATCCCCACGGAAGGAGGACAGGAGGTAAGGCTGACTGAGGCGGAGGGACTGGATGACGGTCCCGAATACTCCCCCGACGGCCGATATATATGGTTCAATTCGGTGAGGACGGGACTGATGCAGGTGTGGCGGATGAA